>NZ_AUTN01000060.1:0-72795 GCF_000497955.1 Pseudoalteromonas sp. TAE56 | reverse complement strand
GCCGTTTAAGGCGACAACACGGATATTACAAACCTTTTTACCCGGTGTTTGCCCGCGCCAAAGTAAGGAGAACAACGTAAAGTAAACAGCAGCCCAACCAAAACCTAAGCCTAAGTCTTGAATAATACCCTTGCTCCACTGCAAAATACTATTTGTGGTTGTTTGTGCAGGTTTTTCTTCTATTAACTGTGCAGGCTTTATTTCGTTATTTTCACTGAGTACTAATAGCTGTAAAAGTACGGTAGCAAGTTGTGGGTTTTGTAGGTCGTCCATTTCTGCTAATTTGGGAACTTCCCCTATTAAATTATCAAGCGCGTTTTGTTGGCAAGGTTGATCACAGCTTTCATCGGCTGTTTGCGCTAAATAATTGTTTACGTGTGGTTTTTCTGTGGCGGTAAGCTGAATTTCATCTTGTATTTTTACGCCCTGAACAGCCAAACCTTGATCAGCGTTATCGTCTTCTAGGTAATCTATGCCAATTGAAAGCACAGTAAGTGCGCTTACAAATAAAATACTTGCTGCCGTTACTTTTAAGATTCTTCGCCACACACTCGACATTTTTGGAAGGTATTGCTGAGCCGTACCTTTATAAAAAGCCATTGCAGCGACAAATGCTATTAAAGCCGCGCTGAGCTTGGCTGCTAAAAATATCAGTGCAACATCAATAATAATCGCTAATGCACGCCTACTTGGTGTAGCTAAAGGCAAGCCCAGCAAAGCACTGTCAATTTTAAAGGCGTAGGGTGTAATAACTTCTCGGGTTTCAGAATTTGATAATTCTAATTGTTCTATCTCTTTGGCTTTCATTTATTTTCTTGTTATTAAAATAGGTAACCCGGTTAACTTACGCGTTTTTTATTTTTTGCTCAAGATAAAGCTAATAGAATCAGTGCACAAAAAAGGGCTGCATAAAATGCAGCCCTTCATGTTTTTACTCAATGTTTATTACTTACTAGCAATTATACCGTTGGATAATCGGTATAGCCTTGCTCTGCACCACCAAACAAAGTGTCGGGGTTGTGGCTGTTAAGAGGCTTGCCTTGCTTTAAGCGTGCTGGTAAGTCTGGGTTTGATACAAACGGGCGACCAAAACCAATCATGTCGGCCCAGCCTTCGCTAAGTGCTTTGTCTGCGCGCTCTTTGGTGTACTTGCCTGCGTAAATTAATACACCGCTGTAAGCTTTACGAATGGTGTGTTTAAACTCAACACTCATTAAAGGTGCATCATCCCAATCGGCTTCAGCTATATGCATATAACCTACACCGGCTTTGTTTAATGCCTCAGAAACAGCTAAATAAGTTTCCTCAGGGTTTTCGTCTACTGTGCCATTAAGGGTTGTTAACGGGGCAAGTCTTACACCTACCTTGCTGCTACCAATTTCGTCGCTAACAGCATTTACCACTTCAATTAAAAAGCGTATACGGTTTTGCACGCTGCCACCATATTCATCGGTGCGAGCATTTGACTCTGAGTCTAAAAATTGGTTAATAAGGTAACCATTTGCAGCATGAAGCTCTATGCCATCAAATCCTGCATTAACTGCATTTTTAGCAGCTTGACGAAATTCGCCTATGGCTTGCGTAATATCTTGTTTGCTCATTTCGCGTGGTAACTGAGTATCTACAAAACCCGGTGTGCCGTTTGTATCTACAAATACTTTTACGTCTTTTGCAGGAATGGCCGAGGCTGAAATAGGCTGCACGCCACCGGTGTTGTCACTGTGAGTTACGCGACCAACATGCCAAAGCTGAGCAAACATCACGCCACCAGCGCTATGTACTGCGCTTGTTACTTTACTCCAGCCTGCAACTTGCTCATTTGAGTAAATACCCGGAGTCCAAGCGTAACCTTTACCAAGCTCACTAATTTGCGTACCTTCGCTTACAATTAGCCCGGCACTTGCGCGCTGTGCGTAATATGTTGCCATTAAGTCGTTAGCTATATCGCCGGGCTGTGTTGAACGCGAGCGGGTCATTGGGGGCATAACAATACGGTTTTTTAATGTTTTACCTGCAAGTTCTATTGGTTCAAAAAGTAATGTCATAATGCCTCCTAAGTTTGATTGCGCTCATAATAACGTAACCAAGCACCTGCAAAAACAACAGAAACTGCAAAATAGTTTTGTTGTATCTGCAATAAAGCCACAAAGTAAAACACATTAACTTTAGGTGAACTAAATGTATTTTATTGACTCATAACAGCACTATTATGTTGAGGATTTGATGTGAATAAAGGGAATGCATGGCCGTGGATTATCTCGTTTTGTATACACGCTATTGTGTTGTACTTTTTGTTTTCGCAATCTATTAAAGTTGCGCCGCCAAAGGAAAAGGAAAGCGCAATAATACAGGCCTATGTTACGGTTAATTTAGCTAGCCTACCTAGGCCAAGCCCCGTTGTTACAACAACCAATGCGCCCGATATAAAACCTGTAAATACTAAAACAGATGCACCAAATGCAGTGACCTCTAACACTACACCTATAAAAAAAGATTCTACAAAAACCAAAGTAAAGGTGACTAAAAAAATAAAAGCCAAAACCACCACTTTACAAAAGGCACAAACAGAGCTTAAAAATGACTCTGTTAAACCTACTGAACCCCAGTCAGCTGCGCCTTCAGAGCCTCCAACAAAAGCTTCTCAAACATTTAAAAAGCTAAATCCATATGCGCCGCTATTTGGCTCACCTGTAAATAATATGACTCATAAAAAAATGGTCTCCTTTGGTGAAGACAATGGCTCTGCAAGTGATGAGATAAACAATAAGCCGACTATTAAAACGCCAGTAAAATCTGACAACTCAGAAGTTATTAGCCAAAATACAACAGGCACACGACGGTTAGAAAAATTTAACGGTAAATGCTATTTAATTGATACTTCAACCGTATTTGGTAGTAATGGCATGCCTCAAGGTAGCGGTAAACCCTGTCCTGAGGATAAAACTGATAAAGAAATTATGTTTGAAAAAATCATGAAAAAATGGAGCAGTAAAAATAATTAGCTTTAAATAAGTGAACAAATAATATGTTTATCCGTATTGATAAGCTTAAAGTATTTAGGAGTAAGCCATGATCACCAAACAACTATCATCACTTTTTGTATTTAATTTATTTGTTGTAAGTGCACAAGCGAATGCAAACCAGCGCTGGTACGTTGTTAACGACTCAGTAATGGGTGGGGTATCAAATAGCCAAGTAAACCAAACTGCTAAAAGTTTAATATTTGAAGGGAATATATCGCTTGAAAACAACGGTGGTTTTGCATCAATACGTACAGAGCTAAATACACAAAGCCAAAATACTAAAGCTATAGCGCTGCGTGTTAAAGGCGATGGACAAACCTATCAGCTTAGGCTCAGAACTACCAATTACCTTGATGGCGCAGCGTACACCCACTCATTTAAAACAGTAAAAAATGAATGGGTAGATATAAAATTTGCTCCGAGTGATTTTACTTTAACGTATCGCGGTCGCGTGCTTGAGCAGCAGGTTAATATTGATCTTGACGATATAAAACAGCTAGGCTTTATGATTGCAGGCAAACAAGAAGGTAAGTTTAAACTTGAAGTGGGTAAAATTGAGTTTAAAAGCTAACCCACCAGCATGTTGTTGGCGCTAAATAGTATAGTCGTCGCCTCGCCTTTTCATTTCACTAATAACCAGCTCAACCATTTGTTGTTTTATTGCTGCTTGCTCTGACTTTAGCTCACCTAATTGCAGCTCAAGCCTATCGATTTGATCTTGCTGTTGCGTGTTTTTATATTTTTTTGCACCTAGGTGCTCTGCATCTAAAGTTAAATTGGCATCACTTTTATTTAGCTCATTGGCGCTACTATCTATGGTTAAACTACGTTGAACTGGGCTTTGCTTAAGTTTGTTAATTTGTTCTTGCAGCGCAATAACTCGCCCAGTGAAGTGTTTATATACTTTTTCAAGGTTTTTATATTGATTGCTAAACGTAGCGTTATCTTCACTATATTCTTGCGCTTTGGTATCTAGAAACTTTGATAACACATATTTTGGCTCTTCCTCATTTTCTTCCTCGCTCTTTTCTTCACTCGCTTTTTCAACAGCTAGTTTATCTGATTGCGCTAAAGGTTGAGTATTTGAGCTGTGTACTTGGTATGGAATGGGAGCCGCTGAAACCTTCATTATTTTGTCCCTAAAATAGTTTACCTTTTTATAGGTATCGACCTCGTATTAAAATCCTTGAGTAAATTTTATTGTTAGCTAAAAGCAAAAAGCCCCACTTTATTAAAGTAGGGCTTATACCAATTTATTAAACTAACTCGTTGCTTACTTAGTGCTTTGGTTACCTTGTGAGAGCGCAATAAGTGCAAGTGCCGCATTTAGGCGGGTATTTAAATTATTATAAATAGTCATGCCAAACACACCAATAATACAAACCATTAAACCCATTTGTAGGTTAACGCTCATCTCTAGTAAAAAAACAGCTGCAACGAGTAAGCACAGCGCTAATGCATAAATAATAGATTGAAAGGTAAAGTTAATATCACCCTTGGCTATTTTAAGTAATTCGTCTTTATTCATAACTTACTTCCTTGTTATTTAATTTAATCACTCAGACTCAATTGCCAGTAACTCTACTTCAAAAATAAGTACTGAGGCAGGAGGAATACTCCCTACACGCTTTTCGCCGTACGCTAATTGGTGCGGTACATATAACGTGTATTTATCGCCCGGGCTCATAAGTTGTAAACCCTCAGTCCAGCCTTTAATAACTTGGTGTAAACCAAAGCTAATCGGTGTTTTACGCTCTACTGAGCTGTCAAACACAGTACCGTCGATTAGTGTGCCGTGGTAATGCACGTTAACCATACTTGTTGGGCTCGGTGTGTTCTCACTCTCACCTTTATGCACTATTTTGTACTGTAAGCCTGATGTGGTTTCGACTACACCCTCTACCTTTGCGTTAGCGGCTAAATAGTCTGCACCTATTTGTGCATTTATGCCTGCCTGTTGTTTTGCTTTTTTACTATTTTGAAATATTAAAAAACAAAAAATGGCGATAACTACCGCCAAAATTATATTAATCATCATTAACCTTTTTCGTTGTCTAGCTTTTCATTATCTGGCTCTTCGTCTTTTTCGTCGTCATCATCGCCATTCACTATGTCGGCAATCTCTTTAAGACGAGCAAGCGCAATACCGTTTACTGAGTTTTCTGGATACTGGTCATCAATAATATCGCCAGCTTCTATATCCATTAATAAGTTAAGCGCTTGGTCTACGGTTTCAACTGCGTAAATATTAAATTTACCCGCATCAACCGCATCAAGTATTTCATCATCAAGCACTAAGTTAACTTGGTTTGATTTAGGAATGATAACGCCTTGCGAACCTGTTAAACCACGCATTTTACACAGTTTAAAAAAGCCTTCTATTTTTTCGTTTACGCCGCCAATGGCTTGTACATCACCATGTTGGTTAATAGAGCCTGTAAGCGCAATTGATTGGCTAATAGGTAGGCTTGTAATAGACGAAATAAGCGCACACAACTCTGCTAAAGATGCGCTATCACCATCTATGTAGCCATAGCTTTGCTCAATAGCAATATTAGCGCTAAGCGTTAAGCTAAAGTGCTGCGCATATTTATTACCTAAATAACCGGTAAGCAACATAACACCTTTTGAGTGAATTGCTTTACCAAGCTCAGCTTCGCGTTCAACATCTATTACGCCATCGGCGCCCGCATAAACCGTTGCGGTAATACGTGCAGGTGTACCAAACGAGGTATCGCCAATGTGCAGTACCGTTAGGCCATTCACTTTGCCAATGGCTTGACCGCTAGTAGCAATAAGTGTGTGGCCTTCTTTTATATCACTGAGCATATTTTCGCTAATTTGGCCGGTACGGTACTGCTTGCCTTCAATGGCTTCGTCAATATGGTGCGCGTCAATAACGGCTAATTTATCTTGCTTTGCGTAGTAACTGGCTTCTGCAATAAGTTCAAGCACATCAGCAAAACGCGCTGATAATTTATTTTGATGCTCAGCTTGGCGGTAACTAAATTTAAGTAAACGCACCATAGCAGCCTGAGTTGCAGTGCATTTTAATGTTTGCTCGCAATACTCGGTTACTTTAGTAATAAACTGATATTGCAATTTATCGCTACTTGGCAAGTAGTAATCAAAGTCGGCCAAGACTCTAAATAGCTCTGCAAATTCTTCATCGTATTCACCTATGGTGTAGTACAACTCACGCGAACCTAATAAAATAATTTTAACGTCAAGCGGTATAAGCTGCGGGCGAAGTGTAAAGCTCGTCCCTACTGTGCTGTCTTGATACGGTAAATCGTTTTTAATTTGATGTGTTTTTAACGCAAGTTTTAAACCATCCCACACTTGTGGGTTTGCCATGATTTTTTCAGCGTCCATAATTAAATAACCGCCATTAGCACGGTGCAATGCACCGGCCTGAATTGAGCGATAACAGGTAATTAAAGAGCCTTGCGAAGTTGAGTACTCAATTTTGCCAAATATATTGCCAAATGTTGGGTTAGGCTCGTACACAACCGGTGCGGCGTCGTCCTCTTTAAACTCAACTAAAATGTTAGGTGCAAAAAAGTCGGTAAGCATGCCCTTGCGATCAAAGTCTTCTTTGCTTTCTTCACTTTCATCTTCGTCATCGAGCCACTCAAGTACCGCGTCTATAATTTCAACGCGTATATCTTTTAAATAACGCAGTACGCCAATGTGAGTTGCGTATTTATGTTCTAAGTCTTTTAAAAGTGGCTTAGTGGCTTGCTCTGCAGTCGACTTTTTAAGATTGCGTTGTTTTTCTTTTGATTCGCGTTTCCAACGTGGTAGCTCTATTAACGCTTCTATTAGTGCATCTTCTAGCTTTTCTATTTTTTCAAAAAACTCTTCACGCAACGTTTCTTCAAGTTCGCCAAATTCACTGTCGCTTAACTGTTTACCATCAACAAGTGGTGCAAACCCTACAGAATTTTTTTCTTCGACTAACGCAACGCTTTGTTCAAGTGCGGCAATTTCTACTGCGGTAATAGCACTATCGTAGGCATCGTTAAACTCACGATCGATTGATTTTTTCTTACGCTGATACGCTGGGTTATCAAATGCCGCAGGAAAGGTGTCGAGTACTTCATCTAAAAATGAATCTATATCGTCACTAAGTTGCTTACTTTGGCCCGGTTGCATAAACAGCGCAATAGGTTCTCTGTGGTCATCGTAATTATTTACGTATAACCATTCGTTTGGCGTTGAGCGGTCTTTTGCGTGTTGTTTAAGTTTGTCTTTAACAAGCGTAAAGCGCCCGTGAGCGGCCTCGCCCATTACATAAACGTTGTAACCCGGCAGTTCCATCCCTAATGAAAAGTCTAAAGCACTTTGGGCACGTTGTTGCCCTATAAACGTAAGTTGCTCTGGATATGGATTGCTCATACACGTGTTTACGTGATTAGTAGAAATACTCGGTGCGAGCTTTGAAACAGATAGTGGCAGCAATTTTTTCGTCATTCTAACTTCTTTTTTTACCAGCATATTCGCTGGCCTTTGGGCGTATTAAGTGGCCCGCAGCCACTTAATACTTATATTTAAGGGTGCAGTGCCTTACGACTAAAATAGATTCCATCACACTCAATACACGGTGTAATTTGTGTAGCGTGATAAACATCGTAACTATGGGTGCAATTCTTACATACTAATGTGCCCATGGCTATCCATTCGCCTGCGTGATACACACCATTGTGCTTAAAATCTTGACTAAGAGATTGCCACTCAAGTTGAGTTTTATCTTCTATGTGCGAAAGTTCAAACCAAAGAGACTCTTTAAGCTCTTGCCATGCAAGCGAATTATAGTGTGATTCGTTTTCTTGGACATGTTCTATATCGCGCTGTAAGTAACTTTTGTATAACCCGTACTTTTCTTGTCCTAAATCTTTAAGTGCCTGCTCAGATTCAACAAACCGAGTAACTGTATCTTTTACTTCGTGATCTTTTACATCTTTTAGCCAGTTGGTTAAATCGCTGAGCCATGCTTTATAATCTGCCATTTTATACTCCTTCAAAATTGCTGTTAAATCACCCTATAACTTAGATAAGTATAGGTTAACCTGAACTGAAGGTTATAATTTATCAAAACCGCGTTTTTGACGCTGTGAATAGCACTTTATTTGGGGTATCCTAATGGCAATTTTTTATTAGTTTGCAAGAAGTCTGGAACCATAGATGCAAGAGCAATATAACCCGCAAGATATAGAGTCAAAAGTACAAAGCTACTGGGAAGAAAACCAGGTATTTAAAGTCACTGAAGATGAGAGCAAAGAAAAGTATTACTGCCTTTCTATGTTCCCTTATCCGAGTGGTCGACTGCATATGGGTCATGTGCGCAACTACACCATTGGTGATGTTGTTTCTCGTTTCCAGCGCCTGCAAGGCAAAAACGTAATGCAACCTATGGGTTGGGATGCGTTTGGTTTACCTGCAGAAAACGCTGCTATTAAAAACAAAACAGCACCAGCTAAATGGACATACGAAAATATTGATTACATGCGTACCCAACTTAAGCAATTAGGTTTTGGTTATGACTGGGATCGCGAAATTGCGACATGTCATCCAGAATACTACAAGTGGGAGCAGTGGTTTTTCACTAAGCTTTACGAAAAAGGCCTAGTGTATAAAAAAATGTCGACAGTTAACTGGGATCCAGTGGATCAAACTGTACTCGCTAACGAGCAAGTTATTGACGGTCGCGGATGGCGTTCTGGCGCTGTGGTTGAGCAAAAAGAAATTCCACAGTGGTTTATTAAAATAACCGACTACGCACAAGAACTACTTGACGATTTAGACAAGTTAGAAGATTGGCCAGAGCAAGTTAAAACAATGCAGCGCAACTGGATTGGCCGCTCTGAAGGGTGTGATATTGAATTTAAACGCACCGATAACGACGAAACATTTAGCGTATACACAACACGTCCAGATACCTTTATGGGTGTTACGTATGTTGCTGTTGCCGGTGGTCACCCTATTGCGCAAGAAGCCGCTAAAAATAGCGATGCTATTGCAATGTTTGTTGAAGAATGCAAAAACACCAAAGTTGCCGAAGCAGATATGGCAACAATGGAGAAAAAAGGCATTGCAACAGGCTTTTACGCCACTCACCCATTAACGGGCGAGCAAGTACCAATTTGGGTCGCTAACTTTGTATTAATGCATTACGGCTCAGGCGCAGTAATGGCAGTACCTGCACACGACCAACGCGACTTTGAATTTGCAACAGCGTACGGCTTAGATATAAAACAAGTCATTGCGCCTGCTGAAGGTTCAGATCTTGAAGTAAACCTAAAAGAATCAGCATTTACCGATAAAGGCGTACTTGTAAACTCGGGTGAATTTAACGGCCTAGATTTTGAAGCTGGTTTTAAAGCGATTGCCGATAAATTAGAAGCACTAGGCGTTGGTGAGCGTAAAGTAAACTTCCGCCTGCGTGACTGGGGTGTGAGCCGTCAGCGCTATTGGGGTTCTCCAATTCCAATGCTTAGCGATGAAGATGGTAAAGAACTTGCCGCAACAGAAGATATGCTACCAGTTCGCTTACCAGAAGATGTGGTAATGAACGGTGTAACATCACCACTTAAAGCAGACCCAGAGTGGGCTAAAACAACAGTAAATGGCGCACCTGCGTTTCACGAGACTGATACGTTTGACACCTTTATGGAATCGTCTTGGTATTACGCACGCTACTGTAGCCCTCGCTACGACGAAGGTATGCTAGACCCAGCTGCTGCTAACTATTGGTTACCCGTAAACCAATACATTGGTGGTATTGAGCACGCTATTTTACATTTATTGTACTCGCGCTTTTTCCATAAATTATTACGTGACTTTGGTCTAGTAAACTCAGACGAGCCATTTGACCGCTTACTTTGTCAAGGTATGGTACTTGCTGAAACATTTTATCGTAAAGATGAAAAAGGCGGCGACATTTGGATTTCGCCAAGCGATGTAAACACCGAAACCGACGATAAAGGCCGCGTAACTAAAGCATGGCATAAGGAAGACGGCGAGCCGGTATTCTCATCAGGCATGAGCAAAATGTCTAAGTCTAAAAACAATGGTATAGACCCACAACATGTAATTGCCCAGTATGGTGCAGATACAGTGCGTTTATTCATGATGTTTACAGCACCACCAGAGCAAACGCTTGAATGGTCAGACTCGGGTGTAGAAGGCGCACATCGTTTCTTAAAACGTGTATGGAAATACGCGGTAGACGTTAAAACAGTAGGTTACCAAGCACTTGATAAATCGGCGCTAACTAACCCACAAAAAGTATTACGTCGTGACTTACACAAAGCAATTGCTAAAGTGACTGACGATGTTGAACGTCGTCAAACCTTTAACACCGCTATTGCCGCTATTATGGAGCTTTCTAATAAGTTATTAAAAGCACCACTGAGCGACAAACAAGATGTAGCGATTGCTAACGAAGCACTTGAAGCATTAGTTATTATGCTTGCACCTATTACTCCGCATTTATCGCATGAGCTTTGGAAAGAGCTTGGTAAAGAAGGTGAAATTTTAGATGCAGCGTGGCCAAAAGTTGACGAGTCGGCTCTTGTTGAAGATGAAAAATTAATCATCGTGCAAGTAAACGGCAAGCTTCGCGCTAAGTTAACTGTGGCAGCTGATGCAACTCAAGAGCAAGTAGAAGCTCTTGCGTTTGCAGAATCTAACGTCACTAAATTTACTGATGGCTCAACCATTCGTAAAATCATTTACGTACCAGGCAAGCTACTTAACGTGGTAGCTAACTAATATGGCTGCATTTAACGCCATTAAAAATGGACTAGCCTTAGTGCTAGTCTGTTTTTTGTTATCAAGCTGTGGCTTTCATTTAAAAAAAGCCTCTAGCCTGCCTGATAACTTAAAACAGCTAACACTTGTAGGCGATGACGAAAAATCGACTTTATTCACTGAGCTTAAAAAAGAGCTTAAAGCGAGTAACGTAGAGTTAGTATCGTCAGCTAAAGATAAAGCCCAATTGTATTTACGTAAAGAAAGCATTGAACGCCAAACACTTTCGCTGTTCCAAAACGGCCAGGTTGCTGAATACGAGCTCGCTTATGGCGTATCGTATGTAGTTAAACGCCCAGGTGAAAAAGCGATAGAAAAACGTTTTGAGCTTTATCGTAATTACCAAGACGATCCGGATCATGCATTAGCAAAAGCAAAAGAGCTTGAATTACTTATTAGCGAAATTCGTGAGCAGGCCAGTCGTCGTATTGTTAGAGAGCTGTCGCAACTATAATGCGCTGCTACGCTAATCAACTACCGAGTGAATTAAATAAAGGGCTAAAGCCCTTTTATTTAGTATTTGGAGAAGAGCCTTTTCAAGAAGCACAGTGCGTACAACAAATTCGCGACAGTGCTAAGCAACAAGGTTTTGATGAAGTAATTAAGTTTACTTTAATGCAAGGATTCGATTGGCAAGAAATCATAGCCCAGTACCAAAGTATGTCGTTGTTTAGCGCGCGCACTATTATTGAGCTTGATTTAAACCAACAAAAGCCAGGCGTTATTGGCAGCAATACCTTTAAAAAAGTGGTTGAACTCGTTAACCCCGATACTATTTTAATTGTTAAAGGCGCTAAAGCTAGCCAAGAAGTACAACGTGGAGCATGGTTTAAAGCCCTTGATAAGCAAGGCGTATTTGTTCCTTGTTACCCGCTTACAGGCACGCATGTAAAACGATGGCTTGACGATCAATGCCAACGTTTATCGCTTAATGTACAAAACGACGCCAAGGTAAGCTTAATTAATGCCACTGAAGGCAACTTATTAGCGTGTTTCCAGGAGCTTGAAAAGCTCTCGCTACTGCACGGCAATGCATTAATTACTCAGCAATTAGTAATGCAAGGTCTGTTAAATCAAGCCAAATTTGATATTTTTGATTTAAGTGATGCACTGTTAAATGGCCACGCCAAACAAGCTATAAAAGTATTAAATAAACTTGCCAGCGATAACACTGAAGTCGTGAGCATATTGTGGGCTATAACCAAAGAGCTTAATACACTAATAAGTGTGCAACTTGGTTTATTAAATGGCGAACCTATCGCTAATTTATTTAAACAAAAAGCAATTTGGAAAAACCAACAAGGTCCAGTTCAAAACGCAATTAACCGTTTAAATATGCACACGCTTGAGCAAATAAACAGTGATGTAGCGTTATTTGATGCCAGTTACAAGCAAGGTAATTTAATTGCACCTTACCAAGCGCTTGCTCATATTTGTATTAAGTTTTGCCAGCCGCTCAACATTCCTATGCCGTGCCACGCGGTTAATTAATAAATAACTAATGGGTGTTAAATGATCGCAATTTTTGGTGGCACTTTCGACCCAGTCCATTTAGGCCATCTAAATATGGCGCAGCAATGCGTAAATGCGTTTAATTTAGATACGCTTTACTTTATGCCCTGTGCACTCCCTGCTCATAAAGCAGCTCCGGGTATTAGTACACAGCACCGAATTAATATGCTCAACGCAGCCATTGCACCTTATCCTCATTTTGAACTCGATTTAAGAGAACTTAACCGAACCGGTCCATCGTATTCGCTACTTAGTTTGCAAGAACTTCGTAAAGAGTACCCCACTACACCTATTTTATTTTTAATTGGTATGGACTCGTTTAACAACCTAGATAAGTGGTTTGAGTGGAAGGCAATAACGCAGCTTTGCCATATTGTGGTGTATCAACGCCCTGCTCAAAATTGCACTGTAAAAGGTGAGCTTAAAAGCTATATGCAACACGCAAATGCCAGCGAAGTAGCAACACTTAAACACTCACTTGCAGGTAAACTTTATTTTTTACCGGGCGAAATGCTCGATGCGGCCTCAAGTACAATTCGTAAGCAGCTGAAAAAAAGTAATAAAAAGAATGAACTATTACCCGATGCAGTGAGTCATTACATAGAAGTGCATCAGCTCTATCAAATTGATGCTTAAAAACTCCTAGCGTGTTAAAATGCGCGCCATTAAATTTTTAAATTGAGACAAAACCTTGGATTCAAAACAACTACTCGCCTTTGCTATGGACAAAATTGACGATATGAAAGCGCGTGACATCGTTCATATTGACGTAACTGGAACATCAGATATCACAGATTACATGGTAATTTGTTCTGGTACTTCTAAACGCCACGTACAGTCAATTGCCGATCATTTAGCAAAAGAAGCACGTCACGCAGATTCAGAACCATTAGGTTATGAAGGTGAAGGCGACGGCGAATGGGCACTGGTTGATTTAGGTGATGTGGTTGTACACGTGATGCAAAACGAAGCACGTAGCTATTACGATCTAGAAAAACTGTGGGGCTAAACGCTCACTCATTTTAGACAATGCTTGGAAGTAATACGTGAAAATACAAATGATTGCTGTTGGTACCAAAATGCCAGCATGGGTAGAAACGGGATTTGCAGAATATCAGCGCCGTTTCCCTAAAGATATGGCCCTAGAGTTAATTGAAATTCAAGCCGGAAAACGTGGTAAAAATGCAGATATAAAACGCATTTTACACATTGAAGGTGAAAAAACATTAGCGGCTATTCCAAAAGGCAATCGTATTGTAACGTTAGAGGTAACAGGGAAAGCGCTGGATACTCACCAACTTGCTAAAAATATGGAAAAATGGCAACTCGATGGCCGCGATGTAAGTTTACTTATTGGCGGACCTGAAGGACTTGCTCCAGAATGCATTGCGGCTTCTGAGCAAAAATGGTCGTTGTCTAATTTAACATTGCCGCACCCTTTGGTGCGTATAATTGTTGCAGAGAGCCTTTACCGAGGCTGGAGCTTAAATAACAACCATCCTTATCATCGCGAGTAACGCCTTGCCATGCTAAAACATAGACCCACTATTCGTGACCACTCCGCAGAAGCAAACTTATTTGCTAGGCGTGCATTCGTGGGTTTTGTTTTTGTATTAGGATTAGTCGCAGTATTGCTTTCTAATCTTTATACTATTCAGGTAGAAGATCACCAAGACTATCAAACTCGCTCCAACGATAACCGTATTAAAGTTATACCTATTGCACCCAACCGTGGTTTAATTTACGACCGTAATGGTGTACTACTTGCTGAAAACAAACCTGTTTACAACCTTGAAGTCATCCCCGAAGAGGTAGATGACCTTGACGAATCGCTTGATCAAATAAGTAAAATAATTGCGATTACAGAGCAAGATAAACAAGACTTTTTAAAAGATATAAAACACACCCGTCGTTTTAAATCACAAGTATTAAAAGCCCGCTTAGACGAAACAGAAGTGGCGAAATTTTCGGTTAATCAACATAAATTTCCTGGTTTTAGTATTGAGGCACGTCTGGCTCGTTACTACCCATTTGGCGACACGCTAACGCATGCGCTTGGATATGTTGCCAAGCTTAATAGAAAAGAGCTAAACCAATTAGAACAAGAAGACCGTGCAACCAATTACCGTGCTACATATGATATTGGCAAGCTCGGATTAGAAAAATACTATGAAGAAACATTGCACGGTAAAGTGGGCTCACAACGAGTAGAAGTTAATAACCGTGGCCGTGTAATTCGCACCCTAAGCATGACCCAACCACAACCTGGTAGCGATTTAGTACTTACCTTAGACATTGGCTTGCAACAAATTGCACAGCATGGGCTTAAAGATATGCGTGGCGCTGTTGTCGTTATGGATGCAAAAGATGGCGGCGTGCTTGCTCTTTATTCAAACCCAAGTTACGACCCAAATTTATTTGTACACGGCATTAGCAGCAAAAATTATAAAGCGTTACTTAACCAAGACCGGCCATTAATAAACCGTACTACGCAAGGTCGTTATGCGCCGGCCTCTACTGTAAAGCCCTTAATGGCTGTATTAGCGCTTGAAGAAAATATAGTAAATGAAACAACATCAATGTGGGATCCAGGCTTTTTTGAAATACGAAACGTAGAGCATAAATGGCGAGATTGGAAACGCTGGGGGCATGGCCACGTTGATGTATACAAAGCGATTGAAGAATCCTGCGATACCTACTTTTACGATGCAGCTTATCGATTAGGCATTACTAAAATAAGCGACTTTATGGCGCGCTTTGGCTACGGTGATTTATCAGGAATTGATATTCACGAAGAAACTACTGCTATTCTACCTTCAAAAGAATGGAAAGAAGGACGCTTTAAAGAGTCTTGGTGGCCTGGTGACACAATTTCGGTAGGCATTGGCCAAGGTTACTGGACTGCCACACCTATTCAAATTGCAAATGCAACTAACATATTAGTTAATCGTGGTATTAATCACCCCCCTCATTTGGTGCAAGTGATAAAAAAAGATAACGACATAACGCAAATTAACAACGAAGAAAAACCCCCTGTTATTTTAAAAGATCCGCGCCATTGGCAAGTATCGTTAGATGCAATGCATAATACAGTACAAAAAATATCAGGCACAGCCCACAAAGCATTTAAAGGGACTAACTACGACTCGGCTGGTAAAACCGGTACCGCGCAAGTAGTTAGTATTGCCCAAGGTGAACGCTACGATGCAGAATCTCTTAAAGAGCGCCAACGCGATAATACAATTTATGTAGGCTTTGCACCTTACAACGATCCAAAAATTGTGGTTTCTGTTGTATTAGAAAACAACCACGGCGGTATTCAAATTGCCCGCCAACTTATGGATTACTACTTTGCAGCCAATCCAGTTAATCTTGCAAGGAACGAGACACCATGACCGCTTTGCACGATAAACGCTCTATTTGGATGCGTATGCACCTAGATCTACCGCTGCTTATTGCACTACTTATAATGATGGCTGGAAGCATAATGGTTGTTTACAGCGCAAGCGGGCAAGAGTCTTCTATGATGATTAGGCACATGACCCGCATGGGCGGTGCGATTGTTGCTATGATTGTTTTAGCACAGTTTTCGCCTGCCACGTTAAAGCGGTTAGTGATCCCCCTTTATTGCGTTGGGTTATTAATGCTAGTCGGTGTACTTTTATTTGGAGTAAGCTCAAAAGGCGCGCAGCGTTGGCTCAATTTAGGGGTGACACGGTTTCAACCTGCAGAATTAATGAAGTTGGCAGTCCCGATGATGGTAGCTTGGTATATAGGTAGAAACAACTTACCGCCTCGCCCGCTACATTTAATTATTGGTTTTATGATTGTAATGCTCCCTACACTATTAATTAAAGAACAACCCGATTTAGGCACCGCTATACTTATTGCAAGCTCAGGTATATTTGTATTATTTTTGTCTGGTTTGAGTTGGCGTTTAATAGGCTTTTTAAGCTCGATTGTAGCGCTTGCTGCATGGCCATTTTGGCACTACGGTATGCACGATTATCAAAAGCAGCGTGTACTCACCTTTTTGGACCCTGAGAGCGATCCACTTGGTTCTGGTTATCATATTATTCAATCTAAAATTGCTATTGGTTCAGGCGGTATAGAAGGTAAAGGCTGGCTACTTGGCACACAATCGCAACTAGAATTTTTGCCAGAGCGCCACACCGATTTTATATTTTCAGTTTTAAGCGAAGAATTTGGTTTATTTGGCGTATGTGTTTTACTTAGCCTGTACTTATTTATTATTGGCCGTGGTTTATATATTGCTGTTAATGCACAAGATGCATTTGGTAAATTGCTCGCAGGCGCGCTCACCCTCACCTTTTTTGTGTATGTATTTGTAAACATAGGCATGGTCTCGGGTTTATTACCTGTTGTAGGCGTACCTTTACCACTGATTAGTTATGGTGGTACATCGATGGTGACGTTAATGGCAGGATTTGGCATTATTATGTCAATCGCAACAGATAAAAGGATGCTTTTAAAATAATGCGACACACTAATCAGCTTATATTTACCACGTTATTAATTGTGCTTTTAAGTGCATGTAGTAGCGGCTCTAGTAGCCGTTATAGCATGCGCCATGATGCAGCACCACTTAGAGCACCGACCACACTTGAGATGCAAGACGCTATAGTTACCGAAGTTACTAAAAGTGCCAGCGCTAGCCGTCCGTATACAGTGCTTGGTAAAAGTTATTCGCCCATGCTTGATGAGACAGGCTTTAGCGAGGAAGGTGTGGCCTCTTGGTATGGTCGTAAGTTTCATGGTTACCACACCTCAAATGGTGAAACGTACGATATGTTTGCCATGACCGCTGCGCATAAAACGCTGCCACTACCTAGCTTTGTTAAAGTAACCAATACAGCAAATGGTAAATCGGTAATTGTGCGCGTAAACGACCGGGGCCCGTTTCATGACGATAGAATAATTGACCTTTCGTACGCAGCCGCTTATAAGCTTGGCTATTACACCCATGGTACAGCAAAGGTTAAGCTAGAGGCCGTTACGCTTGCGGGCGCAACTGCGCGTCAAACCTATATTCAAGTAGCTGCAGGTAGTACACTTGCCAATATTGAAGCACTTGCCAGTACATTGCGAGATCAATACAAATTACCAACAAATATCGTTCAAAAAGACGACATTTACAGATTGCATTTAGGGCCAATAAAAGACACCCCTCATGCAGACGAAGTATTAAAAAAATTAAAACAAAATCAATTTCAAAACGCGTTCTTGCTTTACACTCAGTAAGACTAATACCCAAACTACCCCAAGATGCTCGCATCTCGGGGTAGTTTGGGTATAAAATGGCGTAACGCGAATCTTTAACTTTAACCATTAATGAGTATGATGAAATCTATTAAACAAAAAATCCTCAAAGGTGTATGCGGCCTAGTTTGTACAGCCGCCGTATTCTCAGCCAGCGCCCAAATTATTCCGGCACCACCTCAAGTTAATGCAAAAGGTTATTTTTTAGTCGACTTTACAACTGGTAAAGTCATTGCTGAAGGTGAAGCTGACACACAGCTAGCACCTGCAAGTTTAACTAAAATGATGACCAGTTATGTAATTGGTACTGAAATTAAAGCGGGTAATATTGCCACTACCGATATGGTAACGGTAAGCGAAAAAGCATGGGCTAAAAACTTTCCAGAATCTTCAAAGATGTTTATTGAAGTAGGTAAGCAAATTAGTGTTGATCAGCTTAACCACGGTATTATTATCCAATCAGGTAATGATGCATGTGTTGCAATGGCTGAGCATATTGCTGGAAGCGAAAGCGCATTTGCTGATTTAATGAATGCCCATGCTGCTAAATTAGGTATGAGCAACAGTCACTTTATCAACAGCCACGGCCTTGATACTGACGAGCACTTCACAACTCCTCGCGATATGGCGACACTCGGTGCTGCACTTATTCGTGATGTACCAGACGAATACGCACTTTATAAGCAAAAATCATTTACTTATAACGGTATTAAGCAATATAACCGTAATTCATTATTGTGGGACGAAAGCTTAGATGTTGATGGCATTAAAACTGGCCATACATCAGAAGCAGGCTACAGCCTAGTTACCTCAGCAACTAAGAACGATATGCGTTTAATTGCTGTTGTTATGGGTACTTCAAGCGAACGCGCTCGTAAAGTAGAAAGCAAAAAACTACTTAACTATGGTTTTCGCTTTTATGAAACAATTACTCCGTACAAGGCAGGCGATAGCTTTGCAGAGCAACGTATTTGGATGGGTAACAAAGAAAATGTATCTTTAGGTATTTTAGAAGATACACCAATTACTATCCCACGTGGTCAGCATAAAAACCTTAAAGCTAACTTTGAGCTAGATAACACGCTTGAAGCACCCCTTGCTAAAGGTACTAAAGTAGGTACGTTATTCTTACAACTAGAGGGTGAAGATATTGCTCAATACCCACTAGTCACACTTGAAGAAGTGGAAGAAGGCAGCTTCTTTAGCAAAATTTATGATTACTTACGCTTACAGATAATGCAGTAATTTATAGCTCCCCTATTAACTAGGGTAACTAATTTAAACGTCTCCACTGTGAGGCGTTTTTTTTTGCTTGAAAAATGTTAGAATGCGCCCCATATAAGCAAGACTGCTAATTGCCTATCTGTATTAAGCTTCAAGCTTGCATAGAGTCCACACTTTTGTATGAGGAGTCACCGTCGTGGTTCAACCTGTTAAAGATACTAAATTTGATGAGTACCTAGAGTACCCTTGCCCATTTACATTCAGAATAATGGGTTTAGCTAATGTAAACTTAACTGATCAAATTTTAGCTAAGTTACAACCAATAGCACCTGGCGATTACGCCCCTAAAGTAAAACCAAGCAGCAAAGGTAATTACGAGTCAGTAAGCCTTGTAGCAACGGTTACTAGTGGCAAACACATTGAAGAAATTTACAACGTGATCAGCAATATTGATGACGTACGCCATATGCTTTAAGCCATAGTTGAGATTTGTTGTGAACGAAAACACTTTGATCGTACGCCAACTGGGTCGTCAGCGTTATATGCCAATTTGGCAAAAAATGCAGGACTTTACCGACACCCGTGATGAAAATACGCCAGATGAAATTTGGCTTGTAGAGCACGAGAGTGTATTCACTCAAGGTCAGGCTGGTAAGGACGAACACTTACTGGCTCCTGGCGACATTGAGGTGATTAAAGTTGACCGTGGCGGACAAGTAACTTATCACGGCCCTGGCCAGCAAATGATGTATGTATTATTTAATCTACGTCGTTTAAAGATTGGTGTACGTGAACTGGTTACATGGCTTGAAGAGTGCATTATTGAGTCACTCGCCGAGTATGGTATTGAAGCTTACGCTAAAGCTGATGCACCAGGTGTTTACGTTAACGACAGCAAAATTGCATCCCTTGGGTTAAGAGTTCGTCGTGGTTGCTCGTTTCATGGCTTAGCATTAAATGTTAACATGGACCTAAGTCCATTTTTACGCATTAACCCATGTGGTTATGCGGGCATGAATATGGTGCAAACTAAAGAATTAGATGGTCCTCAAAACCTAGAAAGTGCAGGTGAAGGATTGGTGAAACACATGATCAAGAAGCTTAATGCAACACAGGTTAAGCATACTGAAGGGTTTGAAAACGAATGAATAAACCAGTCAAAATGGAACCAGGTGTAAAACTACGCGACGCAGAAAAAATGGCGTTGATCCCAGTAAAAGTTTTACCTACAGAAAAAACTGAAATGTTGCGTAAGCCAGAATGGTTAAAAATTCGCTTACCTAAATCAACCGATCGCATTGACGGCATTAAAAAAGCGCTACGTAAGCATGGCTTACACTCAGTATGTGAAGAGGCTTCGTGCCCTAACCTATCAGAGTGTTTTAACCACGGTACAGCCACCTTTATGATTTTAGGTGCTATTTGTACTCGTCGTTGCCCATTTTGTGATGTTGCTCATGGTCGCCCATTAAAACCTGATGCCACTGAACCTGAAAAGCTAGCACTTACTATTAAAGATATGAAGCTAAGCTACGTTGTAATCACTTCGGTTGACCGTGATGATTTACGCGATGGTGGTGCACAGCATTTTGCCGATTGTATTCGCGAGATTCGTAAACATAATCCAACTATCACTATCGAAATTTTAGTACCTGATTTTCGTGGTCGTATGGACCGCGCACTAGAGATATTAATCGAGACGCCACCAGATGTGTTTAACCACAATCTTGAAACTGCGCCACGTTTATACAAACTAGCTCGCCCAGGTGCTGACTACAAATGGTCATTAGAATTACTTCGTCGCTTTAAAGAAGCTCACCCAGAAGTTAAGACTAAATCAGGCTTAATGGTAGGTTTAGGTGAAGAAATTAGCGAGATTGAAGAAGTACTTCGCGATTTACGTGCACACAACGTTGACATGCTAACTGTAGGCCAATATCTACAACCTTCTAAGCATCACTTACCGGTTAAACGCTACGTGCCACCAGTAGAGTTTGACGGCTTAAAAGCGTATGCAGATGAAATTGGCTTTACTCACGCAGCTTCTGGCCCGTTTGTACGTTCAAGCTACCATGCTGATCAACAAGCCGCTGGTAAAGAAGTGAAATAATCACTTTCTCAAAAAATTAAAAAAGCCGTTAATAATGCATAATTATTAATGGCTTTTTCATGCTAATTGATCAAATAGCTTACTGCGCTAACTTACCTTTAGTGATAGAAAAATCAGCAAACCTAACACGTTCTTCATCAATTCGAAGACTGCCGGTTTCAACAATTGAGCGGTATACCCCCCACTTAGGACGAGCAAAATCATCATCACTAAAGCCGCGCCACATATCTATGTTTTGCTCGCTTATATTAAATATCACTGCGTTGTCGCTTAAGCGCGTTAATGTCATATCAAGCTTACCACTTTCACTAAATGTAGCTTGTACAAATACCTCGACCCATTCATCTGTAATTAAAGACCAGTCGGTTTCAATTAAGTTTCTATCAAGACCCGTACTGTTGCCGTTTTCATCAAACCCCGCGCTATATCGAACCTGTAGTTGATTACCTGTACTATTTTTTTGTGCACCTGAGAGAGTGATAATAGGCTGATCGTCATTACCATTGGTGTTGTCGTTACTCTCGTTACGGGCTTTTATTTGAAAAAAATGGCTAAACTTACTCGTAAGCTCAAGCTCGCTACTTACTTTAAATTTCCAGCTGTATTGAAATGTCTCGCCCTTAAACGCCAGTGTTTGTTGTGGTGATTTATCGTAGGTTTTTATTTCATTACGTTGTCTGTCACTTGCACCTTTGTCTTTATCTTGGTCATCATCTCGGTGGGCTAAAAATACAAAATGGTTGCCAATTATCGTATCGGTATCTTCGATAATATGGACAACACTTTCATGATTGCCAACGTATAAGTCTGGAGATTCAATTGACCCTTCGCCGAATGCATTTTCAATAAGTGTATATGCGTCAAGTCCCGAATCTACACCATCTGATTGTAATAACACGTTCGAAATGTTCTCAAAGCCATCAGCTTGAGCTATTGGTGCACCTACAACTGTTATGATAATTTGTGCGCTAGTACCATCTACAGAGTTTACTGTTATTGTGTCTTGCAGTGTTTCACCCTCATTGAGAGATGTTATTGAAGTATTTAAATCATCAAGTGTGTATGACCAATCTCCACCAGCATTTAAGCTAAAAAAACCATAGATTGTAGCGCTATTTTCTTGTGCTATAAAAGCAGCCTCGCCGAGTTGTTGATCAGTAATAGTTAATGAACCTGTTATTGCATCATTACTATTACTAATAACTTCGCCTCGGCTATTGCCAGCAATTATTGCAGGAGTTTGTAAAGTAATCGCTTCATTATTTTTTATCGTAGAATCAGAGCCCGAGCTGCCACAACCAACAACTAAACAAGATAGAAGTGCGGTTGTAATTACATTACACAGTTTAAGATTATATTTAGGCATTGTTAGCTTTATGGTTAATAGTAAGTTAATAAAACACAAACTTACCAATTAACTATGCAAATAACCACAACTCAATTACCAATTAACATGACCAATTTGATGGCAATCTATTTAAAATTATAAAAGCTATGTTTTTTCAGTGCGATACAAACAATTATTCCTATAGAACGTTTATTTATATATGTTTTAAAATAAAATTAGGTTAAAGCTGAGTTACTTGAGATAATTAGTACTGACATAATTATTTAGGTTCATTATGAAACTATTAGTTCGTAACTTGTCTCGTGCTACCACTGAGCATGAGCTTCGTACTTTATTTGCAGAGCACGGTAAAGTGACTACCTGTAACTTAGTACTTGATAAAGAAACTGGCCAATCTAAAGGCTTTGCCTTTTTAGAAATGCCAAACGACATAGAAAGTAAAAGCGCCATTAAAGCACTTAACCAATCTACTGTTGATAAAAGTAAGATCCGCGTAAAGCTTGCAGACGCATAAAGCTAACTGCAACTTATACTAAAAAACCAGCTAATGCTGGTTTTTTGCTTTTAGTGCCAAGTATTGTATTTAAGCTTTATATTTAGCTAAAAAAACTAAGCGGTTATTAAGCCGCTTTTTTTATACTTATAGTGCCCAATATTATAAAAGAAGCAGACAACACAAAAAATGTCTCCTGCTCAGCTAATATTCCAGCAGCAAAAAATGCAATGCCACTAGCTATAAATAAATACCCACTTTTTTTACATTGGCTCATTATGTGCTCCTTTAGGTTGTTCGTTATTTATACACCTTATAAAATCAATCTGCAATTGAATGAAAAGTTCTCTATAAAAATTCGACATCGCTGCGGTGCTTCCTTTATATTGAAAGCCTAATTAAATAACAATATGAAGACTATGGCATCTACTCTTTTAAAAAGCGCTAGCCTAAGCCTGCTAGTTGCACTATTTGGCTGCTCGGAGCCTGCAAGCGAACACATCCCATTAGAAAATACAGCCGGTGTAAGCCTTAGCAATATTAAGCAGCATATTAAAACGCTAGCCTCTGATGATTTTCAAGGCCGAGGCCCGCTTACTCATGGTGAAGTGAAAACTGTAGGCTACTTAAGCGAGCAATATAAAGCGCTGGGTTTAACAGGCGCTTATAAAGGCAAATACTTACAGCCTGTAAAAATGGCAATGGTGACAGCTGATCAGGATATGCAGTTAAAGGTAGGTGATTTGAGCTTTGAATCAGGTAAAGACTTTACCGCACGTACCGAGCAACTTCAGCCATTAATTGATGTAAGAAGCTCTGACGTTGTATTTGCGGGCTACGGTATTAATGCGCCAGAATATAACTGGAATGACTATAAAAATATTGATGTAACAGGTAAAACAGTGGTTGTGCTAGTTAACGACCCAGGCTTTGCTACTCAAAACGATGCCCTTTTTACTGGTAATGCAATGACCTACTACGGTCGCTGGACTTATAAGTATGAAGAAGCCGCTCGCCAAGGTGCAAAGGCTGTATTTATTGTTCATGAAACCGCACCTGCAGCATACCCTTGGGGCGTAGTTGAAAGTTCAAACACCGGCACCAAATACACGTTAATGGATAACAATTTAAACGCGTCTAAATTACCGGTTATGGGCTGGCTAACACTTGATGCGACTGAAAAAATGTTTAACGCCGCAAAGCTAAACTATCAAGATTTAAAACAAGCAGCATTAAATGATGACTTTATAGCGACGCCACTTAACTTAAAAGCAAACCTTGCCTTTAAAAACGAAGTATCTCATGCAAAATCGCATAACGTAGTTGCACAAATTACAGGTAGCGAATCACCTGACGAATACGTTGTTATTAGCGCGCATTGGGACCACTTTGGTACTAAACAAACTGATACTGGCCCTAAGATTTATAACGGCGCAGTAGATAACGCTTCAGGCACTGCAGCCACGCTTGAAATAGCACGCATCATGAGCAAAATGAACAAGCAAAAACCATTTAAACGCTCAATTATTTTTGCTAACTTTACAGCAGAAGAAACGGGGTTAATTGGTTCTGAAGAATTTGCATCGGGTGCGGTAGTACCTACAAAACAAATGGTCGGTCTTTTAAATATTGATGGCATGAACGTGCTTGATGGCACTGACTACATTTTACAATACGGTAAAGATTTATCAACAATGGAAAACTATTTAGCAAAGGCTGCAAAATCACAAGGCCGTGTTGTTAAAATGGATCCTCGCCCGCAAAATGGCTTGTTTTTTAGATCAGATCATTTCTCGCTTTCTAAGCAAGGCGTGCCTAGTTTATTATTTATGAGCCTGGGCGATACCGATCCTGAGTACATTGCGCATAAGTACCATAAAGAGGCAGACGACTACTCTGCTGATTGGTCGTTAGGTGGTGTTAAGCAAGATATAGATCTTATTGTTGATATAGCCACACAGCTTGCAAACAATAGCGATTGGCCAAAGTGGACGAGCGAGTCTGACTTTAAAGCCAAACGCGCGCAAGATAAGCAATAAATAACTATTAATAGTTATGTAATATAAAAATCCTCCTACTTGGAGGATTTTTGTTTTAAACGAGCCCGCATTAATAGCGTTTCGGCCTTTGCCCCTAAATAAACATAAATAGCCAGTGCAATTAAAAGCCCCACTACTGCAAGCATCATCGCTATTGCAGGCATTAAATATTCCGATTGCCCCAGCGCCGCTTTAAACATAGTTAACAGCGCCTCAATTGATATAGCAATTAACACGGTAGATATAAACCGTGTAATAGTGCGCCGCGTAGATGAGTGCCTAAAAATATCCTTATGCATAAGGATTTCTTCTTCGAGTATTGTTTTACCTAAATCGAATACTGCTAATGCTAGGGTGATGTAAATAATGATACTAAAGGGTTCAAGTGGGTCTGATGAGGTATCTACATGGGTTAATAGCGCGTATATATCATTAAAAACGATATTCAGTAAAAATAATACTAAGCAAAATAAGCACGCAACAATAATACCGTAACCCGCTTTAAAGTATGGCGACATATTAGCGCGCGCAGTATCACCCATTACAAACTCAATAAGCTGCGTTAAGCTCACATCAACGACCAAGTAATGTTGATTATTAATTGGTTTTTTTAGCTCTTTAATCGCCGATATACATAAATGGTTAGTCGCTATAGAAATGTAGGGATCAGTAAAGCACACCCTATCACATGCTTTAGCGTTCAAAAAATAGGGGCGCTCGCTTAAATCTTGTTGATTACCACTTTCACCTAATTTTTTGCTATATGCCCGTTTAAAGCAGACATTATTACCCTGTTGCAAACCTTCTGCATTTAAACAATATTGTAATTCTAAAAATGGGTACTGCTTAATCAGGTAGCGAGTATCACGCTCTTTAGTTAACCCATCCTCAATACTCATCAAAATAGATTCAAGTAAGCTGTGTATTACATGCTCATATTCGTGGTAGCGCTCAACACTACTGATATAACTCATTCGCGCCATTTTAAATACTCATTAACCTAAGTTATAAATAGATTTGCAAGTTTAAAACCAATAATAAAATAACTTAACAATCAGCAACTTAATGATATTCAAACTCGTGTTTTGCACTACTTTGGTGAATAAATAATAAAATATTACATTAAATGCACAAAAAAGCAGCTAAGTATTAATTACTTAGCTGCTTTGTGAGTATGATTAATAAGGTTTAAACCCGACTCAAATCTAGAGCCTGTTACTGAACCTTCGAAAACTCTTCTTTAGATAACTCGCCATTTCCGTCTGCATCTAATTGATCAAAAAGCTGTACTAGCTGCGAGTTGACTTGAGCTTCTGTTTTACTAATTACGCCGTCGCCATCAGCATCAAAAGAATCAAAATCTACCGCAGCAAACGCTGCTGAAGAAGAAGCAAGGGCTACAAGTGGTAGGGCGTGTTGATCTTTGGTGGGTGAATTTGCAGCAGTATGTTTGGTTTTTAGGCAAGGCAGAGCCTATGTAGTGTGGTTATTCCCCATAAATAGGCGATAACGCAGCATAAATACCAAACATGCGCTGCCCTTTGGGTTCTTTCTAGGGACGATTAACTCTTTGTTGCTCGGTTTTTACTTAGCCCACTAGGTTACAAACCTCGCGCCGCGATTTAATCTCCCCTAGATTGAACAAATTTCAATCCACAAAGATCAATACGCCCTAAAGTTTTGTGTAATGTTTTCATAATCGTTTCCTTAGGCTTTGAGCCTGATTGGAGGTAAGAAGTCCTTTTCAAAGATCCTTTAGGAGTAAAGTGTCTGTAAATTAATATTCAAAAAAATCATTTTCTGTCGGCCCACCGCTACTTTGAACATTCAGCTCATCAAATTGCTCTTTCACTTGTACCGACTCTACAGCCTGACTATCTGAGGCGTTGTCGGTTGTGTCTAGAGTTTCAAAGTTTGTGTTTGCAAATACGACTGATGAAGAAACAATCGCCATAAGTACAAGTGTTGATTGTAGCTTTTTCATAATATAATCCTTCAATAGTATGCGATGTCCTGATATAAATTTGCTCTATAGTGCTCTCTAGTCACATCCTTGTTATTCTTTTTAGTAGGCTCCCTTGCCTACTTAGGTTGTCTTTGGCAACTCAGAATTTAGATAACATTACAGAGCATTAACTGCTTAAGGCTTTAATTTTAGGCCTTAGAAAACTCATCTTCAGATAACTCACCATCTTGGTTTGTATCGAGTTCTTCAAATTTGCTTAAAAGCTCAGCATCTACTGATGCTTCGGCTTGGCTAATTGCGCCATTACCGTCTACGTCTAGCGTATCAAAATCTGTTGCTGCAAAAGCCGCTGATGAAGAAGCAAGCGCCATTAGTACTAGTGTTGATTGAAATGTTTTCATAATAGTATTCCTTCATTGGGTTGTTGCGATTAGGCCTTTGGCTTTCATCACGTTTTGCTTAATACATTCTAGGTATTACAACTTCGGTGCCACTTTTTATTTTTTATCTAAAAACAATGAGTTAAACGATATAAAGCAAAAGATGCTTAATTTTGGGTGGTGTTATTGTTGCTATTTAGCAACAGCCATTCACCTAAAAACAATAAAACAATATAAATCAATTGGTTAACTTTAATTAAAAAGACACAATTTTGCTAAAAAGCCAATAAAGGGGGCGTTTGGGTTAGTTTTCAAAATAAACTGAATATGAACATGGAAGTAGCTTAGGATTTATTCGCAGCTATTAAAAAATTAAATCATTTATAATTAGTCAGTTACATTATTTTTGAGATTTATTATAAAAACTTTGAAAGGATATTTTGAAATTAACTGTTTTGTTGCCAAATGGCGAATTTACTTAGGAAGGTTTCAATGTTAAAGCTAAATTGTAGCATCCAACTCATAATTTGATGCGTTGTAAAATATAGGTTCGCTTGAGTTAAGCAAACCTACATCGTGTATCAGCTATCTGCAAAAGTGCCGCTATTAGAGAGAAGTAAAATTACATAGATTTAAACTACTTCCACCCTTGTAGCCACTTTTGGTTATCTTTTAAATCTCGCCAACTAATTGGATATTGATTTTTTGACATAACAGCCTCAGTAATACATTCAATTACATTACCGTCTTCATCAAATTCCACCTCAACAATAATGAAGTGTTTTTCTTTATTTATAGCAGGTGTTGCGGTCCATTTACTATTCAATAATTTTTTAGGGTTTAATTTATTCATTTAATATAGCGACTCTTACTAGTAAATTTATAAGGCAACTATACGACCCCAACACCCACTTAGTTCAGGTTACTGAGCAACTAGCTTGCCCTTATACATTTGCATTTGGCAATGAAAGTCATACTCACCGGCTTCAAGCGCAGGTAATTTAACTGTATTGCCATCACCCATTGCTAGAGTTTTACTTATATCAAGCTGGGGAAATACCACTGTTTCAGCGCATGGCGCGCTGTCTTTTCTATCAAAGGTAAGTAGAATCTCTTTGTTGGCTGCCACTTTAATATGTCCTGGCTTATAAACACCGTTATCAACCACTATCGTTACTTTGTTGTCATCACTTTGTGTTTGCTCTGGTTTGTATAGCCAAAACCAATAAATAATTGCGGCTATTAACAGTGCACCACCTATATTAATCATCAACATAATGTACTCCTTAGCTTAAATTACGATTTATTTGGTTTGAAAAAACGTAAGCGATTAGCGTTACTTACCACTGTAAGCGATGAAAGTGCCATAGCTGCACCTGCAACAACAGGGTTTAGTAGTATTCCAAAAAATGGATACAACACGCCGGCTGCAATAGGAATNCCCGCCACGTTATAAATAAAGGCACCAAATAGGTTTTGTTTAATATTTGAAATAGTTGCATTACTCACTGCAATTGCATCAGCAAGTCCATGTAACGAACCACGCATTAAGGTAATGTCTGCACTTTCTATTGCAACATCGGTACCTGTGCCAATTGCAAACCCTACATCGGCTTGCGCAAGTGCGGGAGCATCGTTAATACCGTCACCTGTCATACCCACTATTTCACCGTTTGCTTGGCGCTTTGTTACTTCGTTTACTTTGTCATCGGGCATTACTTCTGCAATAAAGTCATCAATACCAACTTGCTTAGCAACGGCTTGTGCAGTGGCTTTGTTGTCACCTGTTAGCATAACTAAGTGGATACCTTTATCTTGCAGGCGTTTAATCGCTTCAACTGAATCCTCTTTGATAGGATCTGCTACTGCAATAATAGCTTGGAGCTTATTATTACTTGCAAAATACATGGGCGTTTTAGCATCACTGGCAAGTGTTTGAGCTTGCTCGGTTGCATCATCAACGGCTACATCGTATTTATCCATTAGCGCTTTATTACCAAACAACAATGTTTGCCCGTCAACACTGCCGGCTACACCTTTACCTGTAATTGCATCAAAATCGGCTACTTTACTTAAAGTTAAGCCCTGCTTTTTAGCGTATGCAGTAATTGCTTCAGCCAGTGGATGCTCTGAGCTACTTTCCAGGCTTGCAACAAGTTGCATTACTGTATTTTCATCACTGTTGTTAAAGGTAACTACATCGGTAACTTGCGGTGTGCCTTGAGTAATAGTGCCTGTTTTATCTAAAATCATGGTGGTGATTTTAGATGTCGTTTGCAGCGACTCACCATTTCGAATTAATATCCCTGACTCAGCGGCTTTACCAATACCCACCATAACCGACATAGGGGTTGCGAGTCCTAACGCACAAGGACAAGCGATAATAAGTACCGTAGTTACTGCAACAACGGCATAAGCAATTGATGGCTCAGGTCCAAAGTTTAACCATGCAAGCCCTGCAAGTACCGCAATAATCATGACTGTTGGTACAAATATTCCTGATATAACATCGGCTAAGCGCCCTATTGATGGCTTAGAGTTTTGTGCACGCTTTACCATATTGATAATATTGGCAAGTGTGGTTTCGCTACCTATGTGCGTGGCTTTAAATAATAAAGTACCACTTTTATTAATACTTCCGGCAACGACTTTATCGCCCGTTTTTTTGCGGACGGCCATTGGCTCACCAGTAAGCATTGACTCATCAACCGTACTGCTGCCTTCAAT
This sequence comes from Pseudoalteromonas sp. TAE56, assembly GCF_000497955.1. Lineage (NCBI taxonomy): Bacteria > Pseudomonadati > Pseudomonadota > Gammaproteobacteria > Alteromonadales > Pseudoalteromonadaceae > Pseudoalteromonas > Pseudoalteromonas sp. TAE56. The sequence continues at coordinate 42,878 of NZ_AUTN01000060.1, read as the reverse complement.
AACATCGCCATCCACAGGGATTTTTTCACCCGGGCGTACGCGTACTTCATCATTTTTTACAACATCACTAATGTCGATGTCTTGCTCTTCGCCACCACGAATTACGCGTGCAGTTTTTGGTTGCAGGCCAATTAAGCGTTTAATTGCTTGTGAGGTGCGCCCACGTGCTATTACTTCAAAAGCGAGCCCTAAACTAATTAAACCGATGATCATCGATGATGCTTCAAAATATACGTGTCTTGCGACTTGTGGTAATAAGTTTGGCGCTATTACCACAAACATTGAGTACAACCACGCAGTACCTGTACCAAGTGCTATTAAAGTATCCATATTAGCAGCATGGTTTTTGAATGCCTGCCATGCACCGTTGTAAAATTGTTTACCTGATATAGCCATAACCACAAGCGTGACTATACCCACTAAAAACCATGCTATTCGTTGTGTATCGGTGGTCACACTCATGTCAAAAATAAGCCCGTATATCATTAACGGCGCACCGACTCCTAACGCTAATATCATATTACGCATTAGCTTTTTGTAATGTGCCTCGTCCGACTTTGCTTTTTCATCAAGTGCATCTTGATCAGACTCGTTACTCATCGGTTTGGCTGAATAACCAATGTTTTCAACTGCTTTAATAAGCGTACTTTCGTCAGCTTTACCTTCTACGCGTACAGTACGCTCAGCAAAGTTCATTTCCACGTTTTGCGCACCTTGCACGCTATTAAGGGCTTTTTCAATTTTGGCTACACAACTGCCGCAATTAGCGCCTTCAATAATAAAGTTTTGCGCGGTGTCTTTTGTATTAGTCGTCATTACGCTGCTCCTTATTTACGGAATCGTTTATTGGATCAACAAAAGATTCTATTAAACTACACACGTCACTGGCATTTGCACCATCGGCTGATGTATCCCATTGCTCAAGGGCTGCATGCATTCTGTTTCGTAGCTTTAATGTTTCTTGAAATAGTGCTTCGGTTTCTTCTAGGCGTTTAGTAATGAGTTTGCGTGTTAAAGGACAAGGACAATTTCCCTGCTCTGACTCGCCTATAATGTGTTGAATATCTTTGAGTGAAAAACCAAGTTGACGAGAGCTAATAATAAACTTTAAACGCTGCTGGTCTTGTTTTGTATATTCTTGATAGCCATTTCCTTCACTGCGTATTGGATTAAGTAACCCAACACGCGTGTAATGACGAACAGTATCGGCAGTCACGCCCATTAACTTGGCGAGTTGTTTAACATACATAATTTGGCTCCGTCGTGTTTCAGTGGCTTCATAATAAACCTAGGTGCAACACATAGGTCAATGACTATTTTAAAGCTAATAAAATAATACCAATTCGCTTAATTAAGTGACCTGTTTGAGAGAATAAAATCGTGTTGATAACAAGGCAAAGGTTTTGTTATTTAGTTGTTATCACTAATTGCCTCTGCTTTCATGCACTCGTATATCAAAATGATTAAGTATTATTGCTCATTGGCATAATGACACAAACAGAATTAACTTAAGCTGATACCGGCGTTTATTATCAGGAGGGGGGAATTCAGGAGAGAAGCGCCTAAGTAAGGCGCGTATTAATCTAAGGGCCTGTTGAATATTAGTGGTTAAACTTACAGCAGACTGTTTGGTCTTTAGGCAAGGCAGAGCCTATTTATGTGGTTATTCCCCATAAGTAGTTGATAATGCAGAATTAATACCAAACATGCGCTGCCCTTTGGGTTCCCTCTAGGGACGATTAACTCTTTGTTGCCTACATGGATGTAGATCAGGGGCGTGAGCAGGACGCGTGCTCGGTTTTTGCTTATTCTTACATGAATGTAAGCCTGTAGGGTAACGATGTAAGCCTGTAGGGTAACGCAGGAGCAGTTACCGAGCTCACTAGGTTACAAACCTCGCGCCGCAATTTAATCTTCCGTGGATTGAATAAATTCAATCCACAAAGATCTACATGCCCTAGTTTGATTCGCTACGGCTTTGCTCTAATTCGTCGCTTAGCTGCTGCGCTAAAGTTTGTATTTTAGGCATAGCATCTTTCATTAAGCTTTGAGACATTTGCATAGACTCTTGCATTACAACAGGCATTTTTTCAAGTATTTTTTGCCCGGTATCTGTCTTATAAAATGCTAACATATCAGCAATCTCTTGCTCACTAAAATGTTTGTCGTACACGCTAATCATCATCGGCTGCATTTTGGCCCAGCTCATTTCGGTTTTTAATACCGTCGTCATGTCACCATAGTATTTATCAAAAATTGCCTGTTCAGAAGGCTTAACACCCATTTGATCAGACATACCTTTCATCATACCTTCAACCTGGCCGTACATAGAATCAACCATTGAATCTAAGTTCATTACACTAATAAGTTCATCTATTTTTTGCTGTTTTGTATTTTGCTCAGCATATAAACTGCTAGAAAAAATCAGTAATGATAAAAGTAGTACCTTACCCATAATAATATCCTTTAATATAAATAATCGTTTTATAGTCACATGATTAATTAGTATTGTAAAGGGGACAGGTAATCATTAAAAAGCCGAATAAATCGCGTTTATTCGGCCTTTTATTAGTGCGCATTTGCGTTAATCGTCCTCTACATTATCGAGACCTTTAGTGCCTTCTTTAGCTTTTAGCTTATGATGAATAGCTGATTTTATTAGCATGTAACCACTAATCGGCGCCGTAATTAGTAAAAATATAGTAATGAGTATTTCTCTAACACTGAGTCCATGGCCTGAATTTACAAAATAAACCATAGCTGCGATTAACATACTTGCCATACCCAACGTTGTTGCCTTCGTTGGTCCATGCAAACGCATAAAAAAGTCAGGCAGTTTAATTAAGCCTATCGAGCCAATTAAAATAAACGTACCACCAAATAACAATAGTATTGATACAACCCATTCGCTGATCATGTTTTCACCTTATTCAATTATATCGCCACGTAGTAAATACTTACACACTGCAACTGTACTTATAAAACCAAGCATGGCAATAAGCAGTGCTGCTTCAAAGTAAAGCCCTGTGTCCATACTTATACTGTATAAAATAATCAGTGCAATAACATTAATGTACATTGTATCGAGCGCTAAAACACGGTCAGGCACTGACGGACCAATAATCAATCGCCATAAATTAAGCAATAATGATAAGCCAATCATCGAAAAAACAATGAGTAATACGGTGTCTAACATTGAAATATCTCCTTCAGTGGAGCTTCGTAGCGTTGTTTTATTTGTTTGATAAGTGCTTCTTCATCTTTAAGGTCAAGCACATGTATTAGTAAGTAACGTTGTGTTGGCTCTTCACCTTCAGGTAACGATTCTGCAATTGGATAAACCTCTGCGCTCACTGTACCGGGTGTAAGCGATACACTACTGGCCAATATAGTAATTGGCATATCATGAGTTAAATCAATCGGTACTTTTATAAAGGCCGGGCGTAAGTTTTTAGATGGCCCAAGTATAAGCAAAGCCACCTGTAGATTTGCAACAATAATATCGTAAAGCACTATAAGTAACTGCTTTAATGCTAGTCCAGGCCTTAAAATAAGCGGTTGAGGTTCGCGAAGTGAAAAGCTTAATAGGGGTATAAATATAGCAAAAATAGTCGCTAGCACTAAGTGTCCTACCGACACGCTATTATTTAACAATAACCATACCATAAACAAAAACAGGCTACGAAATGGTGTTGGTAACCAACGAAAACGGGCTTGTAATCTCATCACATGCCTCCTTTAAGTACAGCATTAATACCGCCGCTTATATCATGTAACTGAGTAGCAGCACCTAGCATGTAGTCACTTATTGGCCCGCCAAAAATAACGAGCAATGGCGAACTCGCAAGTAAACCTATAATTACAGTTACCTGCAACGGGTGTGCATTTGCACTATCTGCGTTTTCGCTTTTTTTACTTTTATGCTCCCAAAATAAGGTCGTGCCAGCACGCGAAAGCGCTACTAATAACGCAAAGCTTGTTACTAAATATACAGGCCAAAATAGTAAAGCTTGCTCACTATTTAATGTGGCTTTAAGTATCCAAATTTTACCTACAAAGCCTGATAGTGGCGGCATACCAACTACTGTTAAAGCCGCAACAATAAAGCACACACCTAATAAAAATGGTTGTTTAACGCAGCGACCTGCTACTAGCCTGTCGCCAACTTTACCGCGCTGGATTGAAACTAAATCTGCTAATAAAAATAGTGCGGCACTAACAAGTGTTGAATGAACTAAATAATATAAAAGTGCAGCAGTGGCATTTACATTTTGTAAGGCGATTAGCGCAACCAACGTTCCCACTGATACCAATACTAAGTTAGAAGTGAGTTTACGTAAGTCTTGCGCTGCCATAACACCAATAGCACCCACTATAATCGTGGCAATTGCTAAGCCCCAAAGCCAAGGCTGCGCCATATGTTCAAGCGCCCCTGCTTGTTCGCCAAATATCACAGTGTAAACACGAAGCATAGCGTAAACGCCTACCTTGGTCATAATCGCAAATAATGCAGCAACCACAGGTTTAGCGCTTGAATATGTATTTGGAAGCCATAAATGCAAAGGTAATAATGCGCCCTTTAATGCAAATACAATGAGTAGTAATAAACCACCAGCCTTTGCTAGGTATACATCATCGCCCGTAAGCTCGGATACTTTTTGCGCCATATCTGCAATATTAAGCGTACCAAGTACACCGTACAAAATACCCAAACCGATTAAAAACACGCTTGAGCCAACTAAATTCAATATTACATATTGCAGTGCAGCACGAGTGTTTTGTTTATCACCGGCATGCATTAACAATGCATAGGATGCAATCAGTAACACTTCAAAAAATACAAATAGGTTAAATAAATCGCCCGTTAAAAACGCGCCATTTACACCCAATATTAAAAAGTGGACAAGTGGATGATAAAAGCTGCCCTTTTCATCATCGCCAGCACTACCATATAAAATAGCGCCCAAACCTAAAAGTGAAGTTAACGTAACTAATAAGGTAGATAACATATCAGCGACTAAGACTATCCCAAATGGTGCAGACCAATTACCAATAGCGTAAACATTAATACCCGTATTATTAATATGTACCAGTAAAAGCACACTAATGGCAAAAGTAGCTATTGCCATTACAATTGAAACTAAGCGGCGAATTTTGACGCTTTTACCACATGGCGGCAGCAATAAAATAACTGCCGTCAGCATAGGTAATAAAATAGGTAGCGAAGCTAAATGTTGGATCATTTTTGCTCCTTATTATCGGCAGAGGTATTAGGCACATAACCATCAACATGGTCACTACCTAAATCGGCGCGCCCACGTATTGCCAAAATAACCACAAATGCAGTCATCGCAAAGCCGATTACAATAGCGGTAAGCACTAAAGCTTGAGGTAGAGGATCTGCATAATCTGATCCTGTGCCAAGCACTACTGCTTTATTAATAGTGAGACGACCTGCTGAAAACAAAAATAAGTTAACAGCGTATGAAATCATAGTAAGCCCAAGTACTACAGGGAATGTACGAGCTCTCAGCAGTAAAAACACACCGCAACTGACCAATACTCCAACGCAAGATGCGTACAATAATTCCATTAAATATTTACCTCTTTTTTCTGGGTATCTGCTGTCATATTACCTAAGCTTGCTAAAATCATTAACGTAGCGCCTACAACTGTTAAGTAAACACCTAGGTCAAATGCAATCGCGCTGGCAAGCTCTGTTTTACCGACAAACGGAATATCAAAGTAGTCAAACCAAGTTGTTAAAAACGGCTTATCAAAGAACCAACTACCCACACCTGTAAACAAAGAAATACCAATGCCTGAAGCTATAATTTTGCGATAATTAACATCAAAACGTTCGTTAATCCATGCCGTACCATGCGCCATGTATTGCAAAATAAACGCGATTGATGTTACTAACCCAGCAATAAAACCACCACCAGGTAAGTTATGCCCACGTAAGAAAATATACGCAGAAACCAATAAGGCAAGCGGCAATAAACTTTGTGAAATACTCGCCAGTAATATTGGGTGACGCTCTTTAGCCCATGGGCGCCCTTCACTGTCACTTGCAGGCATAAATAATGGGATTCGAGAAAGTACTTTAAATATACCTAATGCGGCAATACCTAATACGGTAATTTCGCCAAGCGTATCAAAGCCCCTAAAGTCGACCAAAATAACGTTAACTACGTTAGTACCACCGCCACCAATCTTAGCGTTAGCAATAAAGAAGTCTGAAATTGAATCTAATGGACGTGTAAGTAATGCATAACAAATACTCGCTATGACTACACCTAGCGTAGAGGCTATGCCTAAGTCTCGAAGTACGCGTAACGAACTTGATTCTTTTGGCGTATGCTGCGGTAAAAAAAACAATGCCAGCATAAGTAAAATAATAGTAACAACCTCAACGGTTAGTTGTGTAAGTGCTAAATCAGGTGCAGAAAAACGTGTAAATACAACCGACACCATTAACCCTACAATTGAGAGCATTAACAACGATACCATTCGAGAGCGATGCCAAATAACGGTAGCAAGTGCACCAATAATCAACAAGCCAGCTCCAATTGCATTGTGCACATCAACCGGCGTAAGTGGCATGCTACCGGCAAGCTGTTGCATTTCAAATAATGGCCAACCCGCACACAGTAGTACTACTGCTAACATAATTACAAGATAGCGCTGTAGGGAACCATTTTCTGTACTATTTACCTTTGATTGACACCAAGCAACGATACTTAAAATTACACGTTCAAAGGTTTTTTTAGCATTGAGAGGTGGTAGTGATGCTTGAAATTGAAATAGATATTTACGATTAATGTAAATAAATAAGCCGCCAGCAATCGCCATTGCACTCATAAGTAGAGGTAAGTTAAACCCATGCCAGATAGCTAATTCGTACACTGGCATTTCTTTTCCAAGTACAGCTAAAGATGCCGCAGATAAAATACCGTCAATTGTAAAGTGCGGGAACATGCCCACTAATAAACAAATCACAACGAGTATTTCTATTGGTACACGCATATAACGTGGTGGTTCATGCGGCGTTCGAGGTAAATCAATCGGGTCGCCATTAAAAAATACGTCGTGAATAAAGCGGGCTGAGTACGCTACAGCGAAAGCACCTGCAACAGTTGCCAATACTGGAATTAACCACGACATAGAACCAAGCACTTGTTGATGCAGTGTTTCTGCAAAGAACATTTCTTTCGATAAGAAACCATTAAGTAGCGGAACGCCAGCCATTGCCGCTGCCGCGACCATTGCAAGTGTTGCTGTGTAAGGTAAGTATCGCCACATGCCATTTAATTTACGCATATCACGCGTGCCCGTTTCATGATCAATAATACCAACTGCCATAAATAACGATGCCTTAAAGGTTGCATGATTAATTATATGGAAAATAGCAGCAACGGTCGCAAGCTCAGTATCAAGTCCTAATAGCAGCGTTATTAAACCTAAGTGGCTTATTGTTGAATAGGCTAACAATCCTTTTAAATCGTGTTTGAATAATGCTATGTATGCACCAAACAATAGCGTTGCTAAACCTGTTAACCCTACAAGTAAAAACCAAGTATCCGTGCCAGCTAAAGCAGGATGAAAACGCGCTAACAAAAATATACCGGCTTTTACCATAGTTGCAGAATGTAAATACGCACTTACTGGAGTAGGTGCTGCCATTGCATGAGGAAGCCAAAAATGAAATGGAAATTGTGCCGATTTAGTAAACGCACCTAATAGTACCAATACCAATGCTACTTCGTATAAATCGTGAGATTGAATGATTGCTTTGCTTGCTAAAATAACATCTAGGTCGTAACTACCAACAATGTCTCCTAATAACATTAAGCCAGCAAGTAGTGCTAAGCCACCCGCCCCTGTTACTGCAAGCGCCATGCGTGCGCCCTTACGCGCTTCTGACTTATGCCACCAAAAACTAATTAATAAAAATGAACTTATACTCGTTAATTCCCAAAACAGCCACAATTGGATAACATTATTAGACATAACAATGCCAAGCATTGCGGTCATAAATAGCATTAAGTAACTATATAACTTAGCCATTGAATCGTTAGCACTGAGGTAGTAACGCGTGTAGAGGATAACGAGCAGGCCTATGCCTAAAATCATAAACATAAACAATAAACTAAGACCGTCTAACCGCAGAGATAAGTCGAGTCCTATAGACGGGATCCAAGCTAAAGAATAACGAATTGTTTCGCCCGCTAAAACTGCAGGTGCATGGTATAGAGTAATCCCCAAAGCAGTCAAAGGCGCAAGAGCCGTTAAACTAGTGCTTAAATTACGGGATAACTTACCTGTGCATGCAGAAATAACACTGCCAATTAAGGATAACAAGGGTATCCAGAGCAAAGTCATAATGTAGGGCCTTTTATAATCATAAGTTTATCAGGGCATCTCTTTTTTAATACTAAGTGATGCTTTTACTGCCTGTTTTTAAACGACATTAATGACTATAGTTATACTGAAAAACACTTATTTTGTCTATAAAAAGCGGTTCTATATGGGTATTTTTCAAACAATAACTAACAATTTATTAAGCCTAAAAAAACAATTAATTAATAGTGATAATTGTTAGTTTAATATAGTCTTATTTGCAAATGTAAGCGCGCTAGAGTGACGATGAAACTTACCATTGGTCGTATCTAAATGTTTCAACCAAAGTTGCCTATACTGCGCTGAGAGACCTAACTGCTGATATTGCATAATGGACCAATTTTCACTGGGCTTATAAGCAATGCCTCCTTGCTGACAACTCTTTGCCTTATGCCAATCTGTTGGCGGCGGCTCACCATGAGAAATAAATAGATTAGGCGCAACAAAACCTGTTTTTGCACACAACCATGCTTGCTTAGTTTTAGGCAAAGCGTATTCATCCTCAAAACCGTTAAAATGCATCAGCTCGTGCAAAAATACACTGTATTTTGCTTTTGAGTTTATTAGCATTGTTCCCTTCGTGACATTAGCCGTACCGTCTTTAGGCATCATCACTATAAAATCATAATTGTTAGGAAGCTGGTTATTAAGTTTAGATAATTGCCAGTCACACTTTGCTATTTTACTAGTGCTACTTTTGCACTCAAGCATACCCGCAACGTAAACTGGTTTTGAAAAGCAAAAAATATTTTCACGGGGCTCTGGCTGTTTATTATAAGTATTAATAAACTCTGTAAGTTTATATAAGCCACTACGATGATCGCTCATAGTCAGTACGTTAAACATACATTGCTTATTAGGTTTGCTTATATTTCTTAAAGATGAAAAACCAAGATTGTGGATAAACGCGGTAGATACTTTACTCTGTGGTGTTTTTAACTGAAGTTTTAGATGATTTAGCACATCCCCTGCTGGTAATTTGTTTTTACTAGCGAGTAGTTTTAAATCCCCCCAACGTGATTGCTCAAGCAACTTTGCTGCTAATATTTTACGCTCTGGGATTGTTAAGTCATTTATAGCGGAGAGCCAAAATTGTTTTGCAGTATCACTCTGACTGCTTTTAATAAGCTTAAGAGAATACATATATTGCGCTGAGGAAATTTGATTGCGAGCGAGTATAGCTAAAGAGGTCTTTGGTAACTGCTCTAGGTGGTCAGAAAAGTAAGCAGGTGAATTCCAATAACTTTGTAGAACATTGGCTTTTGTATTTAAAACATGCCAAAAGCCAATAGCGCCAAGGTGATTACTCGAGCCTGTAATTAACAAACAACATAGTAATACACCTATTAACTTAAAACGCTTAACTTGCGTCAACACCTTCCATCAACTCAAGTTCTAAACGCGCATACTTGTACTCAATAAACTCGTGTACATTGGTTGCTAGCGCAAGCCTAAAATAGTCTGATGCTAAATACAGCTCACCAGCTGCTTGATGCATTTTGGCTAAGTAAAAATAAGCTTCACATAAACGCTGCGCATATTCTTGCTCGGTTCTAACACCATCACTAATGCCAGATAAAAATGCATACTCAGTCATATCCCCCGTATAAAGAGAAATTAACTGATACGCCCATTGCGATTCATCAAGTGCTGTTGCATTAGTTTTAAGTGATTCAAGCGCTGCTGCTTTATCTTCTTGTGCACTGGCTAAGTAAACCCATAAAACACGGTATGGATCATTTGGAGAGCGGGCTAAAAACTCATCAAAGTCGTTTTTAGCAAGACCTGCTCTATCACCGTAATAAAGGGCTATGCCTCTATTTAAATAAGCATATTCATGCTCTTCATCAAGCTCAAGGGCTGAATCAAAAAATTCATAGGCTTTTTCGTATTGCTGCATAAGCGTATGTTGAATACCTAGAAAGTTATATACTTCAGCTAAATCAGGTTTAAGCTTTACTGCGCGGTTAAAATCAATACGCGAAAGAGTGGTCATACCTAAACTATCAAAAAGTACACCACGGTCATAATAAAGCTTAGCTTGTTGCTCTTCGCTTAAGTCAGCTCTATTCAATAACTCTGAGTAGCGTGCAATGGCAATTTCACTTCTAAAGTCAGAAGCTAAAGGTGCAGTAAATGGCACATTAACAATCGGGGTTGGTTCTGATTCGGTTGTAGTTTGGCAAGCGCTTAAAGACAAAATAGCAAAAGATGCCAAAGCTAAATGTTTGAGTATCATTAAAATCCTTAATACCAAGATATATCGCGATTAATATAAGACAGACCTTGTCCAATAAGGTTTCATTAAAGCATAAAAAAAGGGGCTAAACAGCCCCTTTTTTATCATCTAGCTAATATACTAGATTAATAAGTTAGCAATTACGCGTCAGTTGGCGCGTCAACAGCTGGTGCTGCAGATTCCATTGCTTCTTTAATACTTAGACGTACACGGCCTTGGCGATCTACTTCTAGTACTTTAACTTTAACTTCTTGACCTTCAGAAAGGTGATCAGCCACGTTGTTAACACGCTCAGTACTAATTTGAGAAATATGTACTAGACCATCTTTACCAGGAAGAATGTTTACAAATGCACCGAAGTCAACAATACGTACAACTTTACCTTCGTAGATAGTACCTACTTCAAGTTCAGCTGTTAATTGCTCAATACGGCTAATGGCATTAGCTGCACTTTCGCCATCTGTAGCGGCAATTTTGATCGTACCGTCGTCACCGATTTCAATCGTTGTACCAGTTTCTTCAGTAAGTTGACGAATAGTTGCGCCACCTTTACCAATAACTTCAGCGATTTTCTTCTGTGGGATTTTCATCGTGTAGATACGAGGAGCAAACATTGATAGCTCTTCAGAAGGAGCAGAAATCGCTTCGTCCATCACTTCTAGGATGTGTAAACGTGCAGCTTTAGCTTGTTTAAGCGCAATTTGCATGATTTCTTGAGTAATACCTTCAATTTTGATATCCATTTGAAGTGCAGTAATACCCGCAGCAGTACCCGCAACTTTAAAGTCCATGTCACCTAAGTGATCTTCATCACCTAAGATGTCAGAAAGAACAACGAATTTTTCGTCTTCTTTAACTAGACCCATCGCAATACCCGCAACAGATGCTTTAATTGGAACGCCAGCATTCATAAGTGCAAGTGAAGTACCACACACAGAAGCCATTGAAGATGAACCGTTTGATTCAGTAATTTCAGATACTACACGGATTGAATATGGGAATTCAGTCAGTGTTGGCATTACAGCAGCAATACCACGCTTAGCAAGGTTACCATGGCCGATTTCACGACGCTTAGGAGAACCAACAAAACCAGTTTCACCTACACAGAATGGAGGGAAGTTATAGTTAAGCATAAAGTGGTTTTTATGAGTACCAGTTAAATCGTCGATTAACTGTGAATCACGTTCTGTACCAAGTGTAGCTGTTACTAACGCTTGAGTTTCGCCACGAGTAAATATAGCAGAACCGTGAGTACGCGGTAATACGCCAGTCATTACATCTAGTGCACGAATCATATCTGGTTCACGACCATCGATACGTTTTTCGCCAGCAGCGATACGGCCACGAACGATTTTCTTCTCAAGTGAACCGAAGATTTTACCAACTTCTTGCTTATCTAAAGACTCGCCTTCAGCAAGTTCAGCTGTTAATACTGCAACAACTTCGTCCTTCGCTTCGCCAAGTGCTTCTTTACGCGCTACTTTATCAGTGATTAAGTAAGCTGCGCCTACTTTATCAGCAGCAATTGCTGCTACTTTATCTTCTAGTGCAACGTTTTTAGCTGGTGCAGTCCAATCCCAAGTAGGCTTGCCTGCTTCTGCTTTAAATTCTTCGATTGCAGTGATGATCGCTTGAGATTGCTCATGACCATATACAACAGCGCCAAGCATTACGTCTTCTGCAAGTACGTTAGCTTCTGATTCAACCATAAGTACCGCTTTATCAGTACCGGCTACTACTAAATCAAGTTGGCTTTCTTCAAGCTCTTTCAATGTAGGGTTAAGTACGTATTCGCCGTTGATGTAACCAACGCGAGATGCACCAATTGGACCACTGAACGGGATACCTGAGATAGCAAGTGCTGCTGAAGTACCAATCATTGCAACCATATCAGGTTGGATTTCAGGGTTAACAGAAACAACAGTCGCAATAACTTGTACTTCGTTTACAAAACCGCTTGGGAAAAGTGGACGAATTGGACGGTCAATAAGACGTGCAATAAGAGTTTCGCCATCGTTAGGACGACCTTCACGCTTTAAGAAACCACCTGGGATACGACCAGCAGCGTACATACGCTCTTGGTAGTTAACTGTTAGTGGGAAAAAGTCTTGACCAGGTTGTGCTTCACGCTTACCAACAACAGTTACTAAAACTGAAGTGTCGCCAATGCTTGCAAGTACAGCGCCGTCTGCTTGACGAGCGATTGCACCAGTTTCTAGAGTCACTGTATGTTGACCTAGTTTGAATTCTTTAATAATTGCTTGCACTTAAAATATTCCTTAAATGTATTCTAATAAGTTGTCATCAAAGTACCAATTACAGTACATAATTGTATTCAGTTGGAAATCAATTAAGTACTACAATTGGCAATGATGTGAATAAGCGTAGATAAACCTTTTTATCTACGCGCATAGTATATACCAAAGCTACTTCAAAATGCGAGTCTAGGGTGTGTTGATCTTTGCGGATTGAAATTTGTTCAATCTAACGACTAGATTTCAGCTGGGCTTATTTAGCGGTTAAATACAAAAGCTCTTGGTAAGCTATGAAATGGGGGTTTTATATTGCAATTCAATAGGTTTAAGAATTTTCTTAATTTGAAAACACAAATTTTAGGCACAAAAAAAGGAGCTAAAAAGCTCCTTTTTCTATAATCTAGTTCTTAGCGACGTAGGCCAAGTTCTTTGATTAACGCAGTATAACTAGTGATGTCTTTACCTTTAAGGTAATCAAGTAGTTTACGGCGAGTGCTTACTTTACGAAGCAGACCACGACGTGAGTGGAAGTCATGCTTGTGATCAGCAAAGTGACCTTGAAGCTTGTTGATATCATAAGTAAGTAATGCTACTTGTACTTCTGATGAACCTGTATCGCCTTCTGCACGTGCAAATTTAGCAATGATATCGATTTTTTCTTGATTGCTTAGTGACATAGTAACTCCAAAAATTAAATTTAAAAGGTGTCTTAGCCGATCACTAATTCAGCCAAAACGATTAAGCGGGCGTATTCTACCAACTGTGGGAATAACTACAAGTTAATTATCCCCATCTACAACTATTAAGCCATTGTTAGGCACATTAGTTGCTTATTCCGGTTTCACGTAATCGTCTTGCTGACTAGCAAGACCACGTTTAACCTTTAAATGACCATTTGAGTTACGCTCACCGGTTCCAATAAACACACCATCAGCAACTACTTTAATAGCACCTTCAGGCAAAGGTTTTGGTAACTCAACTGCTTGTCCGTGGCTAAATACCCAGCCTTCGTCTTTTGAAATTTCAATGACAGGTAAGTCAGTTAAAGCAGTATCAATTGGTAGTAGCAGCGAGTCTAAATAAGTAGAAGGTGCAAGCTCTTCTTCTTTCGCTTTAGCAAGTAATGCTTCAATTTCATCAAGCGAGACCATTTTATCTGCCGGGTACTGACCAACAGCAGTTCTGTGAAGCATTACAACGTGTGCGCCACACCCTAGGTTTTCGCCTAAATCATCAACGATTGTACGAATGTACGTCCCTTTAGATACATGGGCCGTCATCTGTAATACGTTACTTTCTTCATCAAATTCGTCAAACGATAAGCTAAACACGTTTATTTTTCTGCATTTTCGAGGTACTTCAATACCTTCGCGTGCGTACTTATATAACGGTCTACCTTGGTACTTAAGTGCCGAGTACATTGACGGATATTGATCAGACTCACCAACAAAAGCAGCTATTTCTTTTGTTAGCTGTTCACGCGTTACGTTTACATCTTTAGTGCTAACAATTTCGCCATCAGAATCTGATGTTGTTGTACGCTCACCCAGTTGTGCACGAACGATATAAGTTTTATCTGTATCAAGTAGAAACTGCGTAAACTTAGTCGCCTCACCAAAGCAAATTGGCAGCATACCTGTAGCAAGTGGATCTAAAGCACCTGTATGCCCTGCTTTTTGCGCAAAATAGACGCTCTTTGCTTGCTGTAATGCTTTATTTGATGAAATGCCTTCAGGTTTGTTTAACAACAAAATACCGTCAACTGCACGGCCTTTACTGCGCTTTGCCATCTGTATCAGTGCCTTCTTCGCTATCTGTATCGTCTACGTGCTCAGTACCTTCTTCGCTATCTGAAATATCAGCAGCATCAACACTTTCTACGTCTTCATCAACATGCTTTGCGTTATCTTCGCGGATAATAGAATCCACTAAGTTAGAAATACGCATACCTTCCATTAATGAGTTATCAACGACAAACTTTAACTCAGGCATTATACGTGCACGAATACGCTTACCTAGTAACGAGCGAATATAGCCCGTTGCTTCATTAAGTACTTTTGCGCTTTGCTTTGCTGCATCTTCATCTTGCGTGTTAAACACCGTGATGAAAATCTTGGCATAAGATAAATCGCGCGATACTTCTACCGCTGACACTGTCACCATACCTAAGCGTGGATCTTTAATTTCGCGTTGTAAAATTACAGCAATCTCTTTTTGGATTTGCTGTGCAACACGATCAGTGCGAGAAAATTCTCTCATTATACTTGTCCTAAAATAATAACTTATTGAAATTAAATAATAAGTTAACTAAATAATGGATATGCAAATGGGGGCTAAGCCCCCATTTAAAATCTTAGCGTAGGGTGTGTAGAACGTTCGGGCGTTAACCTGAGCGTTCAATACTCCCTAGTAACAATTATAGAGTACGTTGTACTTCAACTGTTTCAAATACTTCGATTTGGTCACCAACACGTACGTCATTGTAGTTCTTAACGCCGATACCACATTCCATGCCGTTACGAACATCAGCAACATCGTCTTTAAAGCGACGAAGTGACTCAAGTTCACCTTCATAGATAACAACGTTTTCACGTAATACACGGATTGGAGCGCTACGTTTGATAACACCTTCAGTAACCATACAACCAGCGATTGCGCCAATTTTTGGAGACTTGAATACGTCACGAACTTGAGCAAGACCAATAATTTCTTGCTTAAACTCTGGCGCTAACATACCTGACATTGCTTGTTTAACTTCGTCAATCAAGCTGTAGATTACGCTGTAGTAACGTAGGTCTAAGTTTTCAGTCTCAATAACTTTACGAGCTGAAGCATCAGCACGAACGTTAAAGCCAACTACAATTGCGTTAGACGCTGCAGCTAGTGTTGCATCAGTTTCGGTAATACCACCAACACCTGAACCAACAATCTTCACTTTCACTTCATCAGTAGAAAGTTTAGTTAGTGAATCAGAGATTGCTTCGATAGAACCTTGAACGTCTGCTTTAAGTACCACGTTAACTTCAGAAACATCGCCTTCAGTCATGTTAGTAAACATGTTTTCAAGCTTAGCTTTTTGTTGACGTGCTAGTTTAACATCGCGGAACTTACCTTGACGGTATAAAGCAACTTCACGCGCTTTACGCTCATCTTTAACTACAGTCGCTTCGTCGCCTGCAGCTGGAATACCAGAAAGACCTAAAATCTCAACTGGAATAGATGGACCTGCTGACTTAATGTCTTTACCGTTTTCATCGCGCATTGCACGAACACGGCCATACTCAAGACCACATAATACAATGTCACCTTGGTTAAGCGTACCAGATTGAACAAGTACTGATGCTACTGGACCACGGCCTTTATCAAGACGAGATTCAATAACAACACCCGCAGCCATACCTTCAGTAGGTGCAGAAAGTTCTAAAAGCTCAGATTGGTTCAATACTGCTTCAAGAAGGTCATCAATACCTAAGCCAGTTTTAGCTGAGATATGAACGTACTGCGTATCGCCGCCCCATTCTTCTGGAATAACGTCAAGTACAGCAAGTTCGTTTTTAACGCGATCTGGATCTGCGCCTTCTTTATCCATTTTGTTTACAGCAATGATTAAAGGAACGCCAGCTGCACGTGCGTGCTGTACCGCTTCTTTAGTTTGTGGCATTACACCATCATCTGCTGCAACCACTAGGATTACAATATCTGTCGCTTTAGCACCACGAGCACGCATTGAAGTAAATGCAGCATGTCCTGGTGTATCTAAAAACGTGATCATGTGACCATTTACGTCTACGTGGTATGCACCAATATGCTGTGTAATACCACCAGCTTCGCCAGAAGCAACTTTCGCAGAACGAATGTAATCAAGAGTCGATGTTTTACCGTGGTCAACGTGACCCATTACAGTTACTACTGGAGCACGCGGCTCTGACTTACCATCTTCATGGCGGTCATTAAGTACTGTTTGCTCTAATTCATTTTCTTTAACAATGATAACCTTGTGACCCATTTCTTCTGCAACTAGTTGTGCAGCTTCTTGGTCGATCACTTGGTTAATAGTAACCATGTCACCCATTTTCATCATTGTTTTAACAACTTCAGCGCCTTTAACTGCCATGCGTGATGCAAGCTCAGCTACTGTAATTGTTTCGCTAATACGCACTTCATTTTTAACATCAACAGTTGGTTTTTGGAAACCATGTTGTAATGATGCTGGTGCTTTTAACTTAGACTTGTTACGGCCTCTTGACGCTGCAAATTTGTCTTTTGCTGGCGCTTTCTTCTTTTTCTTAGCACGGCGAGTACCTTGCTCATCACGAGCATCGGCAACATCTTCTGCTTCACGTGCATAAGTAGAAGTCGTAAGATGGTGATCCGCTGTTTCTTCGCGTTTCTTACGTTCTTCTTCTTCTTTCTTCCAGCGTGCCGAGTTCTCTTCAGCTAGCTTTCTTGCTTCTTCTGCTTGACGTTTCGCTTCTTCTTCAGCTTTCTTCAATGCGGCCTCTTCTGCTTCTTTTTGCAGACGCTCAGCTTCTATGCGATCTTTCTCAGACTTAGCACTTTGCTCTGGGGTCATCTGCTTTTGTTTCGCTTTACGCTCTGCATCAGCTTTGCGTTTAGCTTCTTCTTTGGCTTTACGGTCAGCTTCTTCTTTCGCTTTGCGCTCTGCCTCTTGTTTCGCCTTTAATTCTGCAGCTTCTTGGTCAGCTTTTTGCTGCTGTTCAAGACGCACTTTTTCCTCTGCAGCTAAGCGTGCTTGCTCTTGTTCTTGTTCCATTGCGCTTTTTTTCACGTATGTACGTGTTTTGCGAACTTCAACTTGAACGTCTTTAGCTTTACCCGTAGAACCCGTTACACTTAAAGTGCTTTTGCTCTTACGTTGCAAAGTCATGCGCGCTGGGCCATCTGAACCTGCGCCGCCATGATGCTTGCTTAAATGATCAAGTAACGTTGCTTTTTCAGCTTCTGTCACGTTATCAGTTGCTTGCTTAGTGATACCTGCTTGTGAAAACTGCTGTAGCAATTTATCAACAGTTGTACCTATATCGCCGGCTAGTTTTTCAACATTTACTTCTGCCATAGTGTGTAATACCTCCGTTAATAAATTACTCGTCTGCAAACCAACAAATGTTTCGTGCAGCCATAATCAGTTCACCTGCTTTTTCAGATGAAAGTTCTGTGATATCAACTAATTCGTCAATACCTTGCTCTGCCAAGTCTTCAAGTGTAACAACACCCTTGCTTGCCATAACAAATGCTAAGTGACGTTCTAAGCCTTCAAGCGCAAGTAAGTCTTCAGCTGGCTCTGCGCCATCTAAGCTTTCTTCCGTTTTAAGTGCTTTAGTTGTCAATGCATCTTTTGCGCGTGAGCGCAGTAAATCTACAGTCTCTTCATCAAGACCATCAATTTCTAAAAATTCAGACGCTGGCACATACGCCACTTCTTCAAGTGTCGAGAAACCTTCGTTGATAAGTAATGATGCAAACTCATCATCAATTTCTAAATTTTCAGTGAATAAGTTAAGTAACTTATCAGATTCAGCTTCATTTTTAGTACGCATGTCTTCAACAGTCATTACGTTTAGTTCCCAGCCAGTTAACTGGCTTGCTAAACGAACGTTTTGACCATTACGACCAATTGCTTGTGCTAGGTTATCAGCTTCTACAGCGATATCCATTGAGTGAGTGTCTTCATCCATTACGATTGAAGCAACTTCTGCTGGCGCCATTGCATTAATAACAAATTGTGCTGGGTTGTCATCGTAAAGTACGATATCAACACGTTCACCACCAAGTTCTGACGATACAGCCTGAACTCGTGCGCCACGCATACCAACACATGCACCAATTGGATCAATGCGTTTGTCGTTAGATTTAACAGCAATTTTAGCGCGTGAACCTGGATCACGTGCAGCGGCACGTAATTCAATCATCTCTTCGCCAATTTCTGGCACCTCAATGCGGAATAATTCCATTAGCATTTCAGGTTTAGAGCGCGTTACAAATAATTGTGCACCGCGTGCTTCTGGCTTAACTTCATATAAAAGACCACGGATACGGTCACCCGGGCGGAAGTTTTCACGTGGTAACATGTCATCACGGTAAATTACCGCTTCTGCGTTGTTACCTAAATCAAGTACGATTGCATCGCGAGTTGCTTTTTTAACAACACCCGTTACTAGCTCGCCTTCTTGATCTTTGTATGCTTCAACAACTAAAGCGCGCTCAGCTTCACGTACTTTCTGTACGATAACTTGCTTGGCCATTTGTGTTGTAATACGGTCAAATTTGATTGAGTCGATTTGCTCTTCAACATAATCACCCATTTGCAAATCAGGTTCTTCAACCTGCGCTGCTTCTAGAGTGATTTCGCTGTAAGGATTCTCTAAAGAACCGTCTTCTAATACAGCGGCAATCTGCCAACGACGGAACGTGTCGTAATCGCCGGTTTTACGGTCAATTGCTACACGCACTTCAATTTCGCCATCGTGTTTTTTCTTTGTCGCTGTCGCTAAAGCGAACTCTAGAGCTTCAAAAATCTTTTCTTTTGGAACCGCTTTCTCATTGGAAACGGCTTCAGCAACCAATAATATCTCTTTTGCCATGGGTAATGCCTCGCTTGCCCTATTCCTTCGCACTCGAATTTAAAACTTCGCGATTAAATTCGCACGTTCGATGTTACTAAGCATGATCAGATGCTCTTCACCATCGCTAGATAGTGTGATCATATCGCTGCTAACTGCTACTAAGTCGCCTTTAAAATTACGACGACCATCCTGTGGAAGTTTGGTACGCACGCGTACTTCCTCTCCTTGCGCCTGCTCGTAGTGATCTTGTTTGAATAATAGACGATCAACACCAGGAGACGATACTTCCAAATCATATTCATTTGTAATTGGGTCTTCGACGTCTAAAATCGCACTAATTTGGCGACTTGCATCCGCACAGTTATCAACTGAGATCCCATCCTCATGAGCAATATATACTCTTAAGGTAGAATGGCGACCCGCTTGCACAAATTCAAGACCATGCAACTCAAAGCCTAACATTTCTACCGCAGGCGTTAACATGGTTACTAAATCTTGTTCAAGTTTTGTCACGAAAATCCTCCATACAAACAAAAAAAGGGCTTATAGCCCTAAAATACTGAGTTTAAATTTTAATTTGATGACAATTGCCACAAATCATAAGGTGCAGATACAACAACGCCCCGAACCAAGCGGGGCGTCACACCAATAAAGCATAAAACTGTGTGGCCTAAGGCCAAGCTTGGTTGCGAGTCAGTAAACTGACCTAATTAAACTACATAGCCTAAAACGCAAAACGCGCATTACTTAGAATGCGCGATATAAATTAGTAAGGTAATACCTACTAGTAGAATTGGTTGCGGGAGCCGGATTTGAACCGACGACCTTCGGGTTATGAGCCCGACGAGCTACCAGACTGCTCCATCCCGCGCCAATAGATATCAAACCTTAAATTTAATATCGCTGTTAGCTGTTTTACAACATGCTAAACAATGGCCGCTATTATAAGGATGTGTGGGCTAATTAGCAACTATAATACGCAATTAGTTTATAAAATTTCCAATTCGTCAAGATGCTAATTTAATGTATGTGTTAGTAACATAAGTAATCAATCAGTTTTATAAAATTTTCATCGTCAAAATGCTAAATATTGCAGCTTACTATTTTTGAGTGAGAATCAAACCAACTGAACTCTTGCAACTGCATAGCCTCCTACATGCTTGCAATTTACCAGAAAATAAATTGATATAACTAAAACCCATACTTTAACACTAAAAAAACGTGCAGAATTTTAACTGCCCGCTATAATCAATTTTATGCCACTTGATAATAATAGTTATTACTCACTGCAGAGAGATAAAAAATGAATCAACAACAATCAGCATTGTTAAATAACTTAACAATTATTAAGCCAAATTTTCATGCATTCACGGCTCGATTTCACAGTAAATTAGCTGAATCTAGCATTGAGATGAATTACCCAACAGCCTTACAATTTAACGAAAAGAGTTTTACTCTTTTTTGTGTGCTAGAACGAATTGTTAAACATTTAGATAAGCCGGCATCGGTAGCTCCTTTTTTAGCACATCATTTAATGTACCTAAAAAAAAGCAGTGTTTCACAAAATGACATTGCATTATTATCTGATGCGTTTTACGAAACCCTTAAAGAGCACCTTGGTAAACACTTTAATGCTGAGAGCCAACTTGCTTGGAAAAAAGCGCTCAGATATTTTGAAAGCTTTGCAGGCAATGTTTTATTTAATGTATCTAATGTGGTTTCGTTACAACAAAAAATGCTACAAAAGCAAAGTAATAAACTTTAAATATATAAGCCTTAAAAGTGGTTAAATTACTTATTTAACCCCCTCACATCAAGCTCATTTCAACACCATCGTCCAACGCGTCTTTATTGATTTGATAATCGGTTAAGCTCTGCTGCTAACGACACAACATATTGGTTTCCTATCACCTACATTTATTTTACTAACCCGCTATTAAACGCAACTTCCTTATTACTATTAGCTTGCTCGACAAATCAGCTTTATAAGTGGCTCTAAACTTAATACAGGCTCTCATTACTTTTAAATTTCCCAACTTTGGGTTTTTAGACAAGGTTGTTGACCAAACAAGAAAAACAGCTAATTCCCAGTATTAAAATCAGCACATTTTTAAAGTAAAGTATTTTGTAGCTCCCATTCACTCACCGTTAAATAGTAAAACGATCGTTTCATGAAATATGTCCGTATAAAAAAATTTGGCTTTACTATGACCAATCACAAAACACTCAGACTAATACTAGGCGATCAGTTAAACCCATCTCATTCATGGTACAAACAAAAAGACGACGACACGCTTTATCTGATCGCTGAACTAAAACAAGAAACCGACTACGTTAAACATCACATTCAAAAACTGTGTGCTTTTTTTAATGCTATGGAAAACTTCGCAACTGCATTAACCACGGCCGGTTTCAATGTTTTGCATTTAACACTTGATGATACCGATGACGACAAAGACTTAATTGAATTACTCAAACGAGTTGCCGATAAATACCAATGCGACTCTATCGAATATCAATACCCTGACGAGTTTAGGCTTAAGTCTCAATTAGCTAAGTTTAAAAGTGATAGCTCATTAAATGTAATTGCTACAGATACTGAACACTTTTTATTACCGTTCACCGATATAAAAACACGCTTTACAAAAAACAAGCATGTAACAATGGAGCACTTTTATCGTGCTATGCGTAAGCAATTTAATATATTAATTGATGATGCAAAGCCAACCGGTGGCAAATGGAATTTTGATAGTAATAATCGTAATAAATTTTCCAAAAAAGACTTAGCAGATATCCCCGAACCTAAGTTATTCAATACTGATGTTAGCAGCATTATTTCTCGTTTAAATAAACACAAAGTCGCTTATTTAGGTGAAATAAATCAACATTCACTGGAGTGGCCAACAACGCGTAAACAAGCGATTGAATCTCTTGAATACTTTTGTGAGCACTTACTTAGTCGCTTTGGTCACTTTCAAGATGCGATGACAGATCAAAGTAAAAACAATACCAGCCTGTACCATAGCCGTTTATCGTTTGCCCTAAACGCAAAAATACTCCACCCGCTGTATGTAATCAAACGTGTAATAAGCGAATACGAAAAAAGACCCAATGAAATATCCCTCTCGCAAGTAGAGGGCTTTACTAGGCAAATATTAGGCTGGAGAGAGTATGTACGTGCCATTTATTGGATTAACATGCCCGACTACGCAGTTAAAAATCAATTACAAGCCAAAAATAAACTGCCATCTTATTTTTGGAACAGCTCTACAAAAATGAATTGTCTAAGCCACTCACTCAAGCAAAGCCTTGAAACCGCTTATGCTCATCATATTCAGCGCCTAATGGTTATTGGTAACTTTTGTATGCTCACAGGAATAAACCCTGATGACGTAGATAACTGGTACCTAGGTGTTTATATAGATGCCATAGAATGGGTAGAAATGCCTAACACCCGAGGCATGAGTCAGTTTGCCGATGATGGAATAATTGCAACAAAGCCTTATGCTGCAAGCGGTAACTACATTAATAAAATGAGCGATTACTGCAAAAGCTGTCAGTACGATGTTAAACAAAAAGTAGGAGATAAAGCCTGCCCGCTAAATAGCTTGTATTGGCATTTCATGAATAGACACAGAGACAGGCTAGAGAAGAACCCACGTATTGGTATGGTATATAAAAACTGGGATAAACAAGATAAAACACTTCAAGAACAAACGCTGCAACAAGCAATCTACTACCTTAATAATTTAGAAGCGCTTTAAACAAAAAAACCGCCTCAAATGAGGCGGCTAAATAATCAGGGGAATATGTACTTTAGAAGATTATTTACCTTCTATTAGATTGCTATTACCAATTTCTATTTTACGTGGTTTAAGTGCTTCAGGAATTTCACGCTGTAACTCTATGCTCAATAAGCCGTTAGCTAAATCGGCACCAAGTACTTTTACATGGTCTCCAAGCTGAAATTTACGTTCAAAGTTACGCTCTGCTATACCTTGATGAATAAACTTACGTTCATTATTTTCATCTTTGTTAGCTTTAATACCTGCAACTTTTAACGTGTTGTTTTCTGACTCAATGGTCAATTCACTATCACTAAAACCAGCAACGGCCATAGTGATTCTGTATTTGTCTTTATCGAGTGCTTCTATATTGTAAGGAGGAAAACTCGGCTGCTTGTCTGTATTAGCTGCCGCATCCATAAGTGATGCTAAATGTTCGAAGCCGATAAATGAACGATAAAGTGGTGATAAGTCTACTGTACGCATAATAATATCCTCATATTTAAGCGATATTTTGCATGTGCTTTTCTATTGAACAAGCTCAAGCAAAGTTTAATTAATAATATAAATTTCAATTGTTTAAGTTTAATTTAGGACCCATCAGGCGTCCTACTTAACTATATATGGACGGTAAAATTGTTTTCAAGTAAATTTATTAAAAATAAATAAAAAAGGCACTGAAGAGTGCCTTTTTTGAAACCATGTAGAATGAATACTATTTAATAAATGTGCCCCGGATTGGATAGTCGTTTTCTCTTGAAAACTTAATCCCACCTAGCAGTTGTTCTAAATCAGGACGAACAAACGGACTGTTTGATATATCGACCATTTGAAGCTGATTTTTTTCATTAAGCACATAGATTCCTGGTTCAGCAAATGGATGGTCAGTTTCTGCATCACTGCGAGGCTCGCTAATATGTAGCCCTAAATCAGTCATTTGTTCGATTGTTAAACCATAGTAAATCGGGAAGTTAATATCTATCTTTTCAAGATGCTTATTAAGCTGTTCATGACTATCACCACTTACAGCAACGACTTCAACTCCTGCTTCTTTAAAATCCTTATGTACTTTAGCAAGCTCGTTGAGTTGCGCAGTACATTTAGGGCAGTGCTGGCCTCGATAAACAACAATCATTTTCCATGGGGAATCACTTATTCTGTCGACTAAATCTATCTTTTTCTCGTCAACATCACTCACTACTAGTGATGGCATAATATCCGCAGGTTTTAAACTAGTGTTACTCATTGCGATCTCCTTTTACTGTTTCAGATTAAAAATTAATTTGCTCTTACCCATAGAGCTTAGGGTAACTTTTATTAATTCAACCTGAAAAGTGTAATTAAAAATCAATTATGACTTTAAGACCATCCCTTTATTTTTCTATAAATGGTAGATGCACTTACCCCTAAATAAGCAGCAGCAAGAGGAATATTGTCTTCGCAGCTTTTAATTGCATCTTCAATCGCCCTTTTTTCAACTTGCCATAGAGGTTCTATGTCGTGAACAGACATAGGAGATAATTGAACACTCTGCTCGTTTATATTGTGAATTGACTTAAATGAGCTCGAGTGCTTTACAGCACCTAGACCAAATGAATTTGGTAACATGTCCCTTTCAATTACATCGCCATCATTAATAACGACTGTATTTTCAATTACATTTTGCAGTTCGCGTATATTTCCTGGCCAATCATAGTTACAAAAAAGCGCTTTAACTTCATCAGAAAAGCCAATGAAATGCTTAGCGTTACTATCGCTTTTCTGTTTTAAGATATACTCAGCCAACAGTAATATATCATTTCCGCGCTCTCTTAAAGGCGGTAGCTTTACGGGGATAACATTTAAACGATAATATAAATCTTCTCTAAAGCGCCCTTCCGCAACCTCTATTATTGGGTTTCTGTTTGTTGCACATACTAAGCGAACATCGCTGTGTAATACTTCACTACTACCAACCTTGTTAAATATGCCTGTCTGTAAAAAGCGTAATAACTTAGCTTGTAAGTTAAGCTCCATTTCACATAACTCATCCAAAAATAACGTTCCACCGTTAGCTACCTCAACAGCGCCTTTTCGATCGCTTAGCGCACCACTAAATGCCCCTTTAACATGACCAAAAAATTCTGATTCAAATAACTCTGCAGGGATCGCAGCACAATTTATAGCGATAAATGGTCCTTTATTTCGGGGACTCGCATCATGAAGGGTCTGCGCACAAACTTCTTTACCTGTTCCACTTTCACCTGTAATAAATACACATGCTTTGCTTCTCGCGGCGCTATCTAGCAACCTAAAGACAGTTTTCATTGAGAGAGATTCACCAACAAAATCTTGGTTTTTATCGCTGCTTTCAACCAAGGGTTGCACTTTGATTTGCTCTTTAGGGGTGAACGCACTTTCAACTGAACTAATAAGTCGTTGACTTGTGAAGGGTTTTTCTAAAAAATCAAAGCCACCTAAACGCATAGCTTCCACAGCAATATCAATAGAGCTATTTGAGGTGATCATGACTACATTGGCTGGATTTTTTTGTTTATTTACAAATTGTAAAACTTCTAGCCCACTTATATCAGGCAAGCATACATCTTGTACTATAACCGCAGGCATTTTTTCTTTAATACCAACCAAAGCAGAATAGCCATCAGCGAAATGCTTGCATTCGAAACCTGCTTGCTCAAGCTGACTTGCGTACAAAGCACCACTTGCAATGCTATCCTCAACGATGTAAACGAGGCCTTTATTTATCGTATCTGACACGGCTTTCTCCTAGATAGCTATACTATTACTCATTATTTGATATGCATCCCGGGTTTTATCCAAGTTATGCTTAATAACAAGTGCTGCGTGCAAGTTTTCTTCTGTAGTTGGTGGTGGTGAATCGTGTAACTGTGTTGCCAATGCAGCCAGAGGAGCAGCTCCATATAAAGCAGCCGAGTTTTTTAAAACATGCATCACTTCTTTAATTTTTATAATATCTTCACGAGTAATTGCCGTATCTAATTGGTTCGCCATAGTAACTAATTCATCGATAAATAAGTTTATCAGTCGAGCTAAAACGTTTATTCCAACATCCTTTTCAAGTTGGGTTAATACATTTAGTTCGGTAATACTTTTATCGATAAACTGCTCTGATATAGGCATAGATAACCTTTGTGTAAGTTTAAGCTTCGTACACTAATAACATGTAGGGGTTGTAGTTTAAGAGTAATTTGTTTTTTGCATTTTGCAAATCAAAATGAATATAAACAGTTAAAGAGCCCAGGTATCAATACTTTTGGTTAATGTTTGTGGCTTATCGAGCAAATATCCTTGAGCGATATCACAACCAAGTTGCTCTAATATTTGTAATTGCTCATTCTCTTCAATTCCTTCTGCTACGGTTTGTAAACCCAATCGCTGAGCCATTGCAATTATTGCGCTGCATAGCGTAAAGTCTTCATTATTAGTTGAAATCCCACTAACAAAACTGCGATCAATTTTTAATCCGTCAATATTAAATTGACGAAGCAGACCTAAAGACGCGTACCCGGTACCAAAATCATCTATCCACACTTTTACGCCTTCTTTATGGAAGTTTTCAAATGCTTTAGCTATTTTTTCAGGGCTATGGATTAGCGCTGTTTCCGTTAATTCTACTTTGATAGCCTGTGGTGGTATTTGATACTTCTCAAGCAAGTACATTACTTTTGAAAAAACATCACCATCTAAAATTTGTACCGGTGAAATATTCAAAGAAACAGAAATGTCTGTCATACCAAAATGTCGCATATGTTTTAAATCGGATAAACACTGCTCAAAAATCCAGTCACCTAATTCTAAAATCATTCCCGATTGCTCTACATGAGGTATAAATTCATCAGGGCCTACAACTCCAAAACGCGGTGATTGGCATCTTACTAATGACTCAAAGCCGACCAACTTTCCAGTCCCTAACGATACAAGCGGTTGATAAACCATTTTAAAATAATTATTTTGCATTGCATCAGTCATGATTCTTTCTAACTCATGCCATCTTGCGAGGTTAACTGGACTTTCTGATTCTAGGTATTTAAATGCATTCATGATCTGCTCCGATTTTCACCCTTAGTGACTTGTATAGTTAAGAGCAAGTTACAGACCACTTTTCAAAAATAAAACATAAAGTAAAACACAATCAATTCAATTGGTTATATTCTTTTAGTTTAGTCTTCAAATTTTTTACTGTTATTTGCATTTTGCAATTCAGTTTGCAATGCAACTAAATTGATAGATGAGCGTTTATTTAAGCCTAACAAGTAAGAAGGTGGAAGTTGGTTATAATTGACTAAGAATTGGAGTTAATCATTGAAGGTATGCACAAGAGAAGATTCAATAAAATAGGCTAGGTTACATACAATCTAAATTTAAAAACATATAGCTAATTTTATA
The DNA here is from genome assembly GCF_000497955.1 of Pseudoalteromonas sp. TAE56. NCBI lineage: Bacteria > Pseudomonadati > Pseudomonadota > Gammaproteobacteria > Alteromonadales > Pseudoalteromonadaceae > Pseudoalteromonas > Pseudoalteromonas sp. TAE56. The sequence goes on along the minus strand of NZ_AUTN01000060.1, from coordinate 15,205 downwards.
AGTAGGAACGAAAATTGAAAATGACAGTAAGAAATATAAAAAAACGCAGGCAACAATAAATTGTTACCTGCGCAAAAGTCTCTAGTTTGAAAGAGTGTCGTTATTTTCGTTTTTGGATGCTGTTACATTTTGTGCGTAATTTATATTTTGCGAATCAAATGTATTACTCATAGACTGTGCATTTTCAACATCAGCTTGTGTAAAAGTAATAGGCTGTATATCCGCTAACGGCTCTAAAGAAGCGCTGCCACGTAAAACTGTTATACCGATAACTAAAGTAGCAACAAGCAAAATGGACAAAACCATAATTTCAGGTGTAAGTACCCAGTTGTTACCTTTAGGTTGTTGTTTAGCTTTTGTGTTTGTTTGCATATTGCACCCCTTAAAATTTAACTAATTCATCTCGGTTTGATATCTAACTTGTTGCGAAAGCCATGCCAACCAAACAATAATTTATAAAAAAATAAAATAACCAATAAAATTAATCCTTTAAAATAAATTAATAAGCCATACCCAGAACTTAAAAGCAGTTCGGAACATCTTATTTTTATTTTGAATTGCAATTTGCGAATCAAATTGAAAAACCTAAAAAGAAACCATTAAATACTAATAAAAAATCACAAACTACGCTCAAAATACTAGTTTAACTTCTCTATTTATCAAGTTTTATACTACAAAACCTACTTTTTATATTAAGGTCTGTTGATCTTTGCGAATTAAAATTTGTTCAAACTAGAGGCGGTTTAATCGCGACGTGAGGTTTGTAACCTAGTGGGCTCGATAACTACTCCTGCGTTATTCTACGGGCTTACATCCATGTAATAATAAGTAAAACCGAGCAAAGCTTCCGCATCCTGCTCACGCCCCTTACCTAAATCCATGTAAGCAACAAGGAGTAAGTAGCCCCTAGGAAGAACCCTTTGGGTAGCGCCTGTTTGGCATTAACACTACGTTATCGCACATTTATAGGGAGTACTGCATAGGCTCTGCCTTGCCTAAATACCAAACAGACTACTGCAAATTTAACCCTAAAAGTTCAACAGACCCTAGCTTTCGATTGCTCAACCCAGCTTTTCCCACACTTGCGCTAAACGAGTTAGCTTTAAATCTTTAGGTTCAACAACGTGCTCTGGTGCATATGTATCAAGTAATAGATAAAGCGTTTCACTTACTATTGGTTTAGCTAAATAATCATCCATCCCCGCTTCTATAAATCGCTCTTTATCACCATGAATCGCATTAGCTGTGAGTGCTATTATAGGAGTTTCTATACCTAATTCCCTGATTGCTTTAGTTGCTGAAATTCCATCAAGTATTGGCATTTGTATGTCCATAAAAATAATATCAATTTTATCGTTTTTCGCCTTAGTTATTGCCTCTTGCCCATCGCTAGCAATATGTACCCGGCAACCTTTTTGTTCTAAAAACTCCCTTATTACTATTTGATTATTAGTATTATCTTCAGCAACCAGTACATTGACCCCATTCAACTGAGTTAACCCCGAAGGGCTTTCTAAGGCATCTTTTTGTTCACGATTAGTAAATATAATATCTAAATGAAATAACTGCTCTTCCAATAAACTAATTGCTCGCGGTACATGGGAAACTTTAAAAGGGCCATTTAGCCTAAGCTCTCTGTCGTTAATATTTTGCGGTAATAAGCTTTCACCTTGTAAATCTATGAGGAGTAAACACGGTGAATTAAGTGAGTTATATGTGTTTATACGCTCACGTGTTTGGGTTAATATTTGTGGGTTAGTTAATACGATTGCATCTGGGAAGTTATTGTATTCGGGTATTTTTGGACATATTTCATAGTGTTCAAAAGCAATAGAATACCGTGTGAGCGTGTGCTCCAGCGCTATTTTTAGGACTTGGTTACTACCTACAATCCATACTTTTGGTTTTTTACTTCGTGCTGCAAACCCTTCTCTTAATATTGAATCGGTTGTGTCTATTTGTAATGGATAATTGACGATAAACTCACTCCCTTTATTGAGCTCAGAACTAACTGAAATATCTCCTCCTACCACATCACAGATTTGCTTACATATCGCAAGCCCCAAGCCACTGCCGCCATGTTTTCGAGTAATTGAATTATCGGATTGAATAAAAGGCATAAACATACTTTCAATTTTATTTTTTGCAATCCCCATTCCGGTGTCTTTCACAGATAAATGAAGATTTAAATTATTACCTTTGATGTGAGTGCACCTAACAGTGACCGTTATTACGCCATGCTGAGTAAACTTAATCGCATTGGCTAATAAATTTATAACTATTTGCCTTACACGTGCATGATCACCAATTACTTGAGCGGGGACATCAGGATAAAAATCAAAAATAACCTCAAGCCTTTTTTGCAAAGCGCTTTGGGTAATGATATCGATCGCTTCTTCGATACACGTATCAATACTAAATGGCTGATTATCGAGTGTTATGGCTTGCGCTTCAAAACGCGAATACGTTAATACATCGTCCAATACACTCAGTAGTGCATCAGAGCTTGTTTTAATCATTTGTGTGTAACGCATTTGCTCAGAAGTTAAACCGGTATGATGCAAAATATCTGCAGAGCCAATCACAGCATTTAATGGCGTGCGAATTTCATGACTAATATTTGCCATAAATCGGCTTTTTGACTCAGCTAATGTTTCTGCCTGATGTTTAGCTTCAAGTAATATTTGTTCGCTTTCTATACGTTCCTGTATATCAACAAGTGTTGCAGCAATAGATGATAAATCACTTTCATAGCCACCCACAATTGGAGTGAGAGTAATTTCAACCCAATTATTTATACCTTGTGCGTTAATTAAACGTATATCAAAGCGACGTATATCACGCTTACCTTGGTTATAATCAAGCAAAGTACTACTAATTTTTTCTACATCTTCTTTTGCTATAAACTTAATTATAGGCAAGCCAAGGCTCTCATTTACATTGCTTTGCAGGACCCGTTGCCATGCTTGATTTATAAATAGTAAATTGCCAAATGTATCAAGGCGTAAAACAATATCAGGAATATTATCTACGACAGAGTGGTAGTTATATTCTATCTCTGCCATTGCTTGTTCAGCTTTAACTCGTTGCGTAATATTCGTTTCTATAGCGATAAAATGCTTTACTTGGCCTTCATGATCTCGCACCGGGTTTGCATCAATAGCAACCCAATAAACGTTACCATTTTTATCGTAATTTATAGTTTCAACTTGAAAAGGAAGCCCATTTCTTACAGCGTGAGACATAACCTTACGGCTTTTTTCACATGTCTTTGGCCCTTGTAACAATTGGCCTGGGCTAGTGCCTACAACCTCATCACAGGTGAAACCTGTAAGTACTTCAAAACTTTTGTTAACCCACTCAATTACACCAAATTTATCTGTAATAATTACTAAGTTATTTGTATGGCTCGCTACGAGCGATAAACGTTTTACATATTTTTGTTGTTGGGTTAGCAAAAATTGAGAATCTTTATGGCGTTGTATGTCATAGAACGAGCCTATAAAACCGCTTTTCTCATCATAAACTAATCTCAGCTCAAACCAGTTCATGAGTCCAAGACTATTTTTTATTTGTATTTCTACACTGGGAGCCTGCTTGCCTTCAAGCAGACAACAACTGTATGCGACAAAATGCATAATATCTTCACAATTCATTAGTTTAGTAATGTTAGAGCCAATTAATGAATCGTTTGAATAACCTAGTTTCTTCTCCCAAGCTTCATTAATATAAGTGAAATTTAAATGCTTATCGCACTCAAAAATACACTCATCTAAAATAGCTAATAACTTTGCCTGACGTCGATTACTATTGGAGAGTTTTTCAACCAGCGCATACTGGATTTGCACTTGTAGTTCATCATTTTTATCCATGCCCTCTCCAATGCTTTATAAAAGTATCACTCTCACAAACACTTGCATAAAGGGGGAAAACCTCTTCACAGTAAAATGTTTGTTCAAAAGGAGTGCGACTCGATGTGCAGTCGCTTAAAATGGCAACATTAAAACCCAGCTCAACAGCGGTGCGTGCAGTTGAATCAATACAGATAGAAGTCACAGTACCCGCTAAGATTATATTGGTTACGCCATGTTTTTTTAATTTGCTGGCCAAAGCAGTATGTGTAAAAGCATTTAAACCTCTTTTTCCAGGTACAACTTCTATAATATTATTAAAGGGGTCTAGCTGCTCTATTGTTTGAGCCCCATAGGAGCCAGCTTTAAATGCACCTACATCGGCAATTACTTTTAATATACCAATCGGGTTTTTTAGCTCACTGTAATTTTGCGTAAAATGAATAGGTGTATCAACAACTAAAGCAAAATGCTTTGCACAAGAAGTTAATAAAGAGACTGTATTTTCTACAACACCAGTAATTCTTGATGATTCCTCAACCACGTCATATAAAATACCTTTTGGGGAAAAATAGTCATTTTGAAATCCAATTAAAACAAGTGCTGTTGTAGATAAATCATCCATAACCCTCTCCTTATTAATCAATTTAAGATGCTATCTGCCAAGGTTTAATAAACTTCTCAAGTACTGCTTTTGTCACTGGTTTTTGTAAATAGTGAGTTATTCCTTTTTCAAATAACCCTGCTATTTCATCATCCCCTGTTAGCCCTGTTAAAATAACTTTAGGTGTGTCGTTGTTAGGAGTATTTTCCCTAACTAATTGCTGCGCTACATCACTACCAAACATTCCTGGCATGCGCTCATCTAAAAGCAGTAAGTCAAAAGATTCATTCTGGGCGAGGGTCAAAGCGCTAGCACCATTTTCTGCACATGTTACTAAACAGCCCAGCATTTCAAGCATTACCTTTGTAGCAATTTGGCTCGGTAAGCTGTCATCCGCAACCAATACCGACAAACGTGTTTGCGTGTGAAATGTTGTTAAAATAGTAATTAAATCAGTATCAAAAAATGGCCAACCCAATATTTTTTTAGATAATTTATGAGCTTGACTTAACTCATTAATGTCGTTAATTGTGCACAACTTTATGTGTGTATTTAAACTGTCACTATTCAACCTATCTATTAACGCGTTACCACTAAGGTGGCGTAAATCTTCTAGCTGTACCGACTCTCTAAAGTTACTATTAAATAATTTAAAATTTAAACCAAAACGGTTATGAGTATTAGCCGACATTTTTAAGCAGCTTTTAAGTAGCGCCTCACAATCAGTTAAAACGTCTACATTCTGGGTAATATCAAGCGCTAAACTAACTGATTCTTTTGTAGCTAAAAGTCCGTGGAAATCGAATATATTTACTTGTTCAGAATCATCAATTAGGTAATGAAAACTAATCCCTTGGATATTTGCTTCAAGCGTAAGTAAAAAGCTCTCTTTTGTAGAAGCCAGCGCCGGTATAAGAAACTCTTCGCATTGCGCAATCATATGCTCAATCGGAATTTGCAAACAGACGTAGTTACATTGCAGCTTATTGATTAAGGTAATAGAGAAATTTCGATTTTGGGTTTCACAATATTTACTTATTATCCCTTGGATAATTTCTAAAACGTGACTATTAATATTCATAAAGTACTCTTGTTAACCCAATGTATGGCTCTATATCATCAAGTTGTGTGCCACAAATTAATTTTTGTAAACACACTTGCATTCATAGACTTAAGTATTAGACAGGCGCGCTTTAGTTCCTGATTCGCATTTTGCAAATCATATTGCTATGCATAATATGATTTATGATTTTATTAGAATGGTGCAATCGATTTTTTTCGCTTTAAATAATTTTTCAATCATTTAAACTGATATTAATCAAATTGAGGAGAAAACTATGCTAACTGTAATTTTTGGCCGTGAAGGCTGTCCATTTTGTGTTCGTGCGAAAGATGTGGCTGAGCAACTATCAAATGAACGTGATGACTTTAAATTTCGTTACATCGATATAATTAAGGAAGGTATAAGTAAAGCCGATCTTGAAAAGTCAGCGGGTAAGCCTTGCCCAACAGTTCCACAAATTTTTGTAGATCAAACACACGTTGGTGGATTTACCGAATTTGAAGCTTACGCAAAAGAAAACCTAGGCTTGTATAAGTAAGCTTTGTATTAAATTTGTTAACCAGTTTAATAAAGCTCAAATTAGACTGGTTAAATTTCGACCAACATCAAACACATACAAATTAGTTTCAATTTATACAAGCATTTGCCTCGCGAATCCTATATAATGCGCGCCTCTTTAAATTCGTTGAGGCGTATTAATGTCAGAACCAGTCACGTTTGAATCTCTAAATCTTTCTCCTGCAATTTTGAAGGCAGTTGAAGAGTTGGGTTACAAGACACCATCTGAAATCCAAGCTCAATGTATACCGTTATTGCTAGAAAGAAAGGACGTACTGGGACTAGCTCAAACGGGTACAGGTAAAACCGCAGCATTTGCACTGCCATTACTAAATAATATTGACCCGTCTGTGAAACAGCCACAGATCCTTGTACTCACACCAACACGTGAGCTTGCGATCCAAGTTGCTGAGGCATTCGAACAATATGCTAAACATGTTCGTGGTATTGAAGTATTGGCACTATATGGTGGCCAAAGCTACAGTATCCAATTAAGCGCACTTCGTCGTGGCGCTCAGGTTATTGTTGCAACTCCAGGTCGTTTAATCGATCACATTAACCGTGGCACTATCAAGTTTGATGCTTTACAAGCACTTGTACTTGATGAAGCCGATGAAATGTTACGTATGGGCTTTATCGATGATGTAGAAAGCATCATGGAAAAAACACCGCGCGAAAAGCAAACATGTCTTTTCTCTGCGACTATGCCTAAGCAAATTCAAAATATCAGTAGCAAATATATGAACAATCCTGAACAGGTTCATATTTCTGCGCGTAACTCTACAGTATCATCTGTTGAGCAAGTGTTTTGGAATGCAAGCGTACATAAAAATAAAGCGATTGTTCGCTTCTTAGAAGCTGAACAGTATGAAGGTGCTATTGTTTTCGTACGTACGCGTAACGATACAGTACAACTTGCTGAGTTATTAGAGCGCGAAGGTTTCTCTGCAGCTCCACTTAATGGTGACATGAACCAGCAAGCACGTGAACGCACTGTAGAACGCTTAAAAAGCGGCATGCTAAATGTTGTTATCGCAACAGACGTTGCTGCTCGTGGTCTAGATGTTGACCGCTTAAGCTTAGTTATCAACTACGATATCCCACAAGATTCTGAAGCCTACGTTCACCGTATTGGCCGTACAGGTCGTGCTGGTCGTACCGGTAAAGCAATTTTATTCGTAAAACATAACGAACGTTATTTACTTAAAAATATCATTCGTCATACGAAGTCTGAAATTGCACAAGTTGAATTACCAACTGCAAAAATCGTTGAAGAAAAACGTATCGAAGCGTTACAAGCAAAATTAACTATTGCGCTTGAAAACAAAGACATCACGTTCTTCAATGAAGTAGCTACTAACATGGCTGAAAAGCTTGAACTTCCTCTTGAAAGCTTAGCGGGTGCGTTACTGTGTTTAGCACAGCAACAGTCTCCAATTAAAGTTGAAGAAGTTAAGATTCAACCTCGTGAACGTAACGAGCGTAACGACCGTAACCCACGTAATGACCGCAACGATCGCGGTGACCGTGGACGTCGTAACGAGCGTGGCGGCGAACGNGTAACAGCCGTGATGCAGGTCCTATGGATACTTACCGTATCGAAGTAGGTCGTGAACATGGTGTTCAGGTTAAAAATATTGTTGGCGCTATCGCTAACGAAGCTGACATCTCAAGCAAGTTTATTGGTGATATTCGTTTACACGACAATCACAGTACGGTTCAATTACCGCAAAACATGCCTAAAGATGTACTTGATCATTTCCAAAAAGTGTTTATTTGTAAACGTCCTATGGGCTTAACAATTACACAAGATCAAGGTCCTGCTGAACCACGCGGCGAGCGCTCTGAGCGCCCAGCTGGTGACAAAAAACGCAGCTTTAACAAAGATGACAGCGCACGCGGTGATAAGCGTACCGGTCCTCGTAAAGAACGTCGCCCAGTGAGCTTCACAGCTAAATAAGCAACGACTCTTTAATAAAAAAACCTTGCCACGAAAGTGACAAGGTTTTTTTGTTTTTAAGCTGTTGCTACAATGAAAAAAGATAAACTTTCGCGTCAATTCAATAGCAGCTAGGGATAGTTTTTTTAGCCTGAGTTCGGGTTACTTAATGCCTATAAATACATTTCTCTGATTTTAAAATAACAAAAATTCTGTAAACTAGACAAAAGCTATAATTCACGGACGAATTAAAAATTGAAAAAGATTTACGACAACTTGCTCTTTGTAGCAATAGTACTCCCGATTTTATTATGCATCACTATACCTATTTTAATGGACTTTACAGATCCACCATTCATCTCAAATGAACTATACGACGTTGTTTTCTTTATAACCCTCCCTATTATCTGTTGTGCACTATTTATCTATTTAAATATACTTATATTCAATAAATATAAACGCTGCAGTAAATATAGAGAATCACTCAAATACAATTTCTCAGATACTAAAATGAAATTAGCATCCATTTTCATGTACCCATTACCCCCTTTATTAATCTATGGAATACTTTATATTTTTATCTCTGATCCTATTAAATTATGGGCTTACTACACGCAGGGCGACTATTGGTATAAAGAATACATCCTGACCGATGTACAAGAGTGTGGCACTGAGTATGAAGATAGTTGTACTCGTTTATACTTCAAAGACCCTAAAACGAATAAAATTCATGATTTTAGGTGGTATGACGATAAGTCTACAATAATGAACAACAAAAATGATTATGTGTACATTGTTGGAGAGGCCAGCTTATTTGGCTATATAGTGAGAGATTTAGAGAGGTAACTTAGACTTACTTTTACATTACAGGACTTTTATTTAAAAACCTCACTCAAGTGAGTGAGGTTTTTAAAGGTTTAGGTTAAGGTAATGCTGGATAAATGTAGCTTGCATCTAAACCTAAAGGAATACCAAGTGCCCAATAACCTAATAAAAAGATACTCCAGCCAATCATAAAGGCGATTGAGTACGGTAGCATAATAGCAATCAAAGTACCTATACCTGTGCCTTTGACATACTTTTGACAGTACACCACCACTAATGGAAAATAAGGCATTAACGGTGTAATAATATTAGAACTTGAGTCACCTACACGATAAGCGGCTTGAGTTAAGTCTGGCGAAATGCCAAGTTGCATTAACATCGGTACAAAAATAGGGCCAAGTAACGCCCATTTTGCTGAACTTGAACCTACAAACAAGTTAACAAAGCCTGTTAAAAAGATAATGCCCACAACCGTTACTGCACTTGGCAATTCCATTGCCTTTAATAACTGCGCACCTTCGATTGCGAGTAATGCACCTAAATTTGATTTACTAAATGCAGCAATAAATAGCGAACAGAAAAACGCCATAACGATATAATACGCCATGCCGCTCATCGCTTTACTCATAGCATCAATCATATCTTTTGAGGTTTTAAAGGTACCTACCGTAAAACCATATACAGTGCCTGGAATCCAAAAAAGTAAAAATATTAGTGGGACAATTGATTGCATTAAAGGAGAGCTGAAATTAGTAAGGGATCCGTCACTACTGCGCATTGCAGAATCGTCTGGAGCAGATACAAATGCTAATAACGCAAGTCCTGCAATCATTACTGTACTGGCTATATAAAAAGCACGTTTTTCATCACTACGTGCATCTTCAAATACAGGTAAATCCTCTTTAGCGCCATCAACCGCGGTTTTTTGCAAACGTGGTTCAATAATTTTATCGGTAATGTACCAGCCTAATGCCACAATAAATAAGCTAGATGCTGAAGCAAATGCCCAGTTATTTAACGGGTTAATTGTCATTGCAGGATTAATTATTTGCGCCGCACTTTGGGTAAAACTTTGTAGCAATGGGTCGATACCCGATGGAATAAAGTTAGCCCCAAAACCACCACTGACTCCTGCAAATGCAGCTGCAATACCCGCAAGCGGATGGCGTCCTGCGGCGTAAAAAATCACACCGGCAAGTGGAATAACTAATACATAACCTGCGTCAGTAGCGGTATGGCTCACAATGGCCACTAAAATGATTGAAGGCGTTAATAGCTTTTTAGGAGTGACTTTAAGCATTAACTTAAGGCCGGTATTAATAAAGCCCGAATGCTCTGCAACGCCCACACCTAACATAGCCACTAAAACGACACCTAAGGGAGCGAAGCCAGTAAAGGTTTTTACCATAGAGGATAAAAAGGTAGCGAGCGAATCACTTGCCAGCATATTATTAATGATAATCGCTTCACCGGTACGTGGGTCTATTGCATCAAAACTCACGCCTGAAAACCACCACGACAAAAACCAAATTAATAACATTGCAAATAGAAATATTACGGCTGGATCAGGAAGCTTATTTCCTACTCGCTCAACAAAATTTAAAAAACGCGCTACAACCCCTGAAGGTAAAGCGTCTTGATTATTATTCATTCTTATTGTTCCTAAAATTTATTTTAGTAACAATATCGCATAAAAACAAAACAGTAAATTAACATAAAAATCTACTTTTAAAGTTTCGGGCACAAAAAAACACGATAGTGATAAACAAATCGTGTTTTTATATTGTGCTAAAAAGGTGTTAAGCGAGTGCTTTAACTTCTTCCCATAGGCGAGCAACTAATGTTTTATCTTCTTCATTAAGCTCACCGTTGCGATATGCTTTAACTAAGCTTTGCTCTACAGTTTCGTTTAGCTCATCTATACTGATTGTCAGCTTTTCTACTTCGGCATAACCAACTGCAAGATCAAAATGACCTCGTAAATAGCCGCCTGCAAATAACTCATCGTCAGTTGCTTTTATTACTAAATCATCGAAGTACTGCTGGGCTGCATCGATATAGTTCACTAAACTCATTTATTAATCTCCTGGTTTTGCAAAGCACCTGTATTTTCAATGTTGTGGTGCCCTACTGCATACATAATATGGTCGTTAAATCCGGTGGTTACTTTAATATAACCGGTTAATTCATCATCTAATTCGCCATCGCCTGTATCACAAATAAGGGGACGACCATTAAGCGCTTGTAGTTTTGTTTTTGTTGCTACTACAATAATATTTTCTTTGCCAATTGCACGTATAAGCGCAGGACTCAATTGCTGGTTACCACGGCCAAATATATGCCCTTGCCCGCCAATGAGCGTAATAACTAACTTAGTACTTTGCTCATGAGTAAGCTCAAATAGTTGCTTAGCCGTTAAATCTTGAGCAACTAAGGTTTGATCTTTTATTAAGTCAACACCAAGTAACGTATTCTCAAGCCCCATTTCTTCCATTATGGCTTNTTCAACAGTTGAGCCGCTACCCATTATATAAAATGTGTCTTCATCCATTTGCGACACAACATGCGCTGCAATGTCGGCAATTACGAGTTCGTCGGTTTCTTTACCGCCATTTTTAACCGCTTGCATATAACGTACTTCGCTAGGTGTTTGCATTTCGCCGTAGCGTTTGGCCTTTACTGTGCCTTGTCTGAAAGCATCTTCATCTATATCCATTACATCTGCATCGGCTAAGGTAACTAACTCACCCTTAACCAGCATTTCAACTACGCGCCCTGCAGCCTTTGGCGTAATAGCGTAAACACCAGAATGAATTTTACAACCTGCGGGAATACCAAGTACGGGAATAGTATCCTCGATTGCATGGCAAATATTACGCGCTGTACCGTCGCCTCCAGCAAATAAAACTAAATCAACACCAAAGTCTTTAAGTACTTTTGCTGCTTGTTCTGTGTCATCTGGGGTTGTTATTACTGCAGAGTTGTATACAACCTCTACCTTAAAGCCCAAAGCTTTTGCTGTTTGCTCACCCATGTCACCGTTAACGGTGTAAATGGTTAAACGTTCTTTATAAGGTAATAGCACTTCAAGTGCTGCTTTTGTGCGGCTATTTGCTTTGGGTTCTGCACCTAATTCGATTGCTTTCGCGGCTGTGTGCGCGCCATCACTACCTTTTAAGGCAACTGTGCCGCCTAAACCCGCTACTGGGTTTACAATTAAACCTAATTTAAACGCCATTACAAAGCTCCTTTGGATGTTGCCAATTAAATTGCTGCGCTGTTAATGGCCACGGTGTATTGTAAAAATCACAGAGTGCTCTTAAAAGTGACTCTGTACGGGAGTTAAAACCATTTTCGATTAGCGATAATACCCGTGCATGTACTCGCTGCTGAAAATCAAACCGACACGTTTGCTCACCGTTTAAATTATCCACCGACACATTAAAATTAAACCCTGCTGAGGTGCTTAATAACCACTCAATAGCTTGGGGCTTTACTTCTACGTTTTCAAACTCAGCTTGTTTTTGTTTGTCGCGCCCATCAGCACAATACCAATAGCCGTAATCTTCTAATAAACGACGTGCATCACCGGCCACCAGCCAGTGTGCAACCTCATGTAATGCACTCGCATAAAAACCATGCGCAAATACAACTTGGTGATATGGCACGTGCTCTGTTGCTGGTAAATACACAGGTTCAAAATCACCTTTTATCAGACATGTATTATGACTTTGATAAAAAGTGCGTTCAAAAATTGAAATTAGATCAGCTATTTGATGCATAAAATTAGGCTAATTTTTCTCGGTTGCAGCGCTATTTTGCGCAGTAAAAACGAGACGAATTGTACGGGCTTTTACAACTAAAGTAAAAATAAGGCGTGATAGTAAAATATAAGCGGACTAATCTTTCACTTTATTGATATTTTTAATAATACCTAAACAGTAAAGCGTATTGGCAAGTTCTTTACGCTGTGTTTTTTCACTTGAGGTTTTATTGGCTAAGCTAGTTAACATATCGTATCGTTTACGAAGAGTAAGTATATATCTGGCATGCTTACGGCATTCAAAGCAATGAGTACAGTGTGAATCGACCCAAAAACCAAGTACCTCAAACCAATATTGCTGCTCTTGAGCAAAAAAAATAAATGCCTTAGAGCAAGTCCCGCACTTCTCTTCAATATCAACATAAAGTGCCCGAGGATAAATAGCATAGTTTTGCTTTTTTATATCAGCCAATATTACCGTATTAGGGAAGTATTTAAGGCTCGAGTAACGCCAGTGCGCATTCTCAATTGCTTCAATAGTCGAAGATGTATTGGAAATAATTGGTTTATCGCCATACCTAGGATGGTTAAGGTACATCAGCTCGCCTACTTTAAAATTATGGTTTTAATACTAAAAAGTAAATCACATAAAAGCAATAGTTATGCAGGCGTGCCTGCTTCATCACATTCTACAATATCGGTCTCGGTTAATGCCTGAGTAATCCAAGTTTGCAATACGGGGCAACGCATCACAAAATCACAATATTGCTGCGCCTCTGGCGATAACGTAATTTGATAGGTTTTTAAGCGCAGTACAACAGGCACATACATGGCATCAGCAATACTAAAGTCACCAAAAAACCACTCATTTGGAAACACATCTTGTTGCTGTGCAAATATCTCGTCTATACGGGCTATGTCTTTTAGTGCTTCGCTCGATAGTTCTACTTTACGGGTTGCTCTTATATTCATTGGCATTTCGTTACGCAGTGACATAAAGCCCGAATGCATTTCAGCACTTAGCGCACGCGCTTTAGCTCTTTGGGTAATATATTTTGGCCATGCAGCGCCTGATAAGTAAGCATCGTTAATATATTCACAAATTGCTAGCGAATCCCATACCTGTAAATCGCCATCAATTAACGCTGGGACTTTTTGCAAAGCAAAGGTCTTTTTTAGTTCATTGTAAAAGTCAGGGGTGTCGAGTACTAGCTGGTTTTCACTAAACTCAACATCAAATTTACTCATTAAATACCATGCGCGTAATGACCAGCTAGAGTAGTTTTTATTACCGATAAATAATTGCATATTGTAGATACCAAAGTGAATAGACGCTCCTACCTTACTAGGTGATTAAACAACCAACAACATTTTGTTTAAAGTCTCTTTACTAACTGTTACTTAAAGCTATAAATTACTCACTTAACTGCTTGTTTAAATGTTTTTTTAATAGTCGAGTATTACGCGTATTGGCTTTAAAAAATGCATCAAATATATCACCAAAAAATGGCACTAATCCGCCCACAAAGTCAATGAGCATATTGATAATCATCTTAGTCTTTATACGTTTACTCACCCCTAAACGCTGCGCTTCTATAAGCACATAACTTGATAAAATTAGCCCTGCGGCATCACCTATAACGGGAATTAAACCAATTACAGCCTCCAAACCTATATTAAATTTAGTAAAAGGTATGCCAATGCTGCTATCAGTTAACTTACTGAATCGCTCTAAGCGGGCTATTGCAGCTTGGGTTTTTATTTGTGAGTGTTCATTAATATTATCGTTCATGATTACTACCCTCCTTCTTGCAGTATATAGGGCTTACTTGAACAACTCCTGAAAGGCTTCAAACTAAATTACAGACATAAAAAAACGCGGTAGTCCGCGTTTTTTTATAATTATAAATCTTTACACTGAGCCGTTAATTGGCCCGTGTTCGTGATTTACATGTGGATTTTGTCCGCGTTGACGCAGTAAATGGTCCATTAATGTAATAGCCATCATTGCCTCAGCAATCGGGATTGCACGAATGCCCACACACGGATCGTGACGACCTTTGGTGATCATCTCAACCGCTTCGTTGCTTGTATTAATACTTTTACCCGGAATAGTAATGCTCGACGTTGGTTTTAGCGCGATAGAAACAATAATATCTTGCCCTGTCGAAATACCCGCAAGTACGCCACCCGCATGGTTTGATGTAAAACCTTCAGGGGTTAACTCGTCACGATGCTCAGAGCCTTTTTGCTCAACTACATCAAAGCCATCACCAATTTCCACGCCTTTAACAGCATTAATACTCATTAATGAGCGTGCAAGTTCGGCGTCAAGGCGGTCAAATACTGGCTCACCAAGACCTACAGGTACGTTGCTTGCCACTACTTTTACTTTAGCGCCAACTGAGTCACCTTGCTTTTTAAGGTCACGCATATATTCGTCAAGCGCTTCAAGCTTACTTGCATCAGGAAAGAAAAATAAGTTATTTTCAACTTCATCCCAATCAAACGTTTCCGCCTTAATAGGACCTAGCTGGCTTAAACAAGCTTTAACTTCAATACCATGAAATTGCTTTAAGTATTTTTTAGCGATAGCGCCTGC
>NZ_AUTN01000059.1:0-60007 GCF_000497955.1 Pseudoalteromonas sp. TAE56 | reverse complement strand
CCGCCACACCGGCTAAATTACCGGTACCTACCCGTGCACAAAGCCCTGTACACAACGCTTGAAATGATGAAATGTCGTCTTTTTTACATTTGCTACTGCCTTTTAAAAGGCTAAACATATGTTTAAATTTAAGTATTTGAATTGCTTTTAGTCGTACTGAAAACCATCCCCCCGTAAACAAGAGTATATAAATAAGTACCTGGCCTTCTCCCCACAAAAGGTTGTTTACGCTTTTGACGACGGTATCGAACATTGCTAATTCCTTCTTATATTTTTTATATTAATACCCTTTTTTGGGTATAACGGCTTTTGCTTGCGACATCGACTAAAAATTTAATGTAAATAAGGCAGCTAAGCTGCCTTAAAACTATACATTATTTATTTTGCAAATGAACTCCTGCAATCATGCACCTAACTGAGCCACCAGCCGACTCAATAGTAGGTATAGGTAATGGCACAAGCTTAGCCGTTTTTTGTATAACTGTTATTTGTGCCGGTGTAAGTGCATTAAACGCAGTTTGCGATAAGGCTAAAATACGACCATTTTTACCTTGTAGTTCAATAGCATTGCCACAAAAGTTATTAATTTGCTCAAGCGTTAAATCGATAACTTGATGATGGCTTTTCAAAAAATGTTTAGCTAACTGTGCATGTTGTTCAATTGGCACCATATTTAAACTGATCATTACAAATTTTGTAGCAATACACATTAAAACATTAGTGTGATAAACCGCAGTTCCTTGCTCGTCATATGCGTTAAACACTATGGGTGATAGTTTTAATTGCTCACATATTGTATTAACCACCGACTTGGTAGTTCTTTTTGATTCTACCGCGTAAGCGAGTTTATTTTGATGATCGATAACCAGTGAACCAGTGCCTTCTAGGAATGAATTTTCTTTCGCTAAATGCGCATAATCAGTCACAACCGTCACTTTATAGTGATCCGTTAAAAAATCAATAATATCTTTTCGATATTCTAACCTTCTGTTTTCTACAAACATTGGGTAGATTATTAATTCCCCACTTTGATGAGTTGAAAACCAATTGTTAGGAAAAACTGAATCGGGAGTGTGTGTTTGCTCATCTTCAAAAAGGTGAACTTTTACCCCTTCATTTTTTAATAATTTTACTGCATTTGTGACTTCGCTATATGCTTGTTCACTTTGATTTGGTGCTAAGCATTCACTTTGAAATGCATTGTCGAGCATTGTTTGTGGGTTAGACGTAAAGTGATGCGGACGTACCATAACAACCGCACTCGGAGCTTGATTTACGTGGCTCATGCTACGTGCTCTTGTGCTGATGTTTGCTCTGTATTAAGTACCGAAAACAAGTTGCGCGGATCGGCTTGCTGTGTAATTAAATCGAGCAATGTAAATTCACCGCTTTTAATAAGTTGATCGCGTATAAATACAAGCGCTGTAAAGTCTTCGCTCGCAAAGCCTACACCATCAAAAATAGTTAATTCGTCTTGGCTAGTACGGCCAAGCGATTGCTTATTAACGACTTTATGAAACTCAGTTACAACAAAGCTTTCACTCATTTGTTGTATTTCGCCCTCTATTCGAGTTTGTGGCTCGTACTCTACAAATACATTAGCGCGCTCGAGTAATTTAGCATCTAACTCTGTTTTACCTGGGCAATCGCCACCTATGGCATTAATGTGCACACCTTGTGGGATCATGTCGTTTGTTAAAATTGTAGCATTGGTTTTATCGGCAGTGCAGGTTGTAATAACGTGCGCACCTTGCACAGCTTCCTGTGCGCTATTACAAATAGTTACGTTTAACCCGTAAGCACTTAAATTAGTAAATGCTTTTTTAGACGCGTTTGCATCTATATCGTATAAACGAATATGTGTTATGCCCAATACAGCTTTAAATGCCAGTGCCTGAAACTCAGACTGTGCCCCATTACCAATTAATGTAAGTGTTGTTGAGTTTTTTGGTGCTAAATACTTAGCCACCAGCGCCGATGTAGCCGCTGTACGTAGCGCTGTTAGTAGGCACATTTCGCTGATCATTACCGGATAACCACTATCTACATCGGCTAAAATACCAAATGCAGCGACTGTTTGAAGTTCTCGAAAGGTGTTTTTTGGGTGACCGTTTACATATTTACAGCTGAACATTTGGCCATCACTCACTGGCATTAGCTCTATTACACCCTCTGGTGAGTGTGCTGCATAGCGAGGTGACTTATCAAACTCAGTCCAACGGGCAAAGTCGGTTTCTAATTTATGTGTTAGATCTAGCAAAACGTTTTCGACCCCTAAGCTATTTATAAGCTTAACCATTGCCTGAACGCTAACAAATGGAACGCCTTGTTTTGGCTGTGCTATAAAATGACTCATGATAAAACCTCTTGAATAAATGTATTAGTTAATTTAAAACAAGTTTAGCGAGGCTTCATGCTATTTAATATGGCAATTAATTACACAAATAGTACTAATTTTTATCATTTTGCTATGCAGTTATGTACAATTTATGTATTTTGGTCAGTAACTTCTTTTAAAGGTTTGATTTATGACTCCTTATATTTATGACTCTCTTGATAATGCTTTAATAGCTGAATTACGAAAAGACGGCCGCGCTTCGGTTTCAGCTTTAGCCGGTTCTTTAAATGTATCACGCGGGACAGTGCAAAATAGATTAGATCGATTAGTGAGTTCAGGCGCTATTTTGGGGTTTACTATAAGAGTGCATGAACACATAGAAACCGAAGCCGTTCGTGCAATTATGATGGTGGAAGTGATTGGTAAATCAACTTCTCAAGTTATTAAAACTATGCGTGGTATACCCGAACTTACAAAATTGCACACTACCAATGGTGCTTGGGATTTGGTAGCAGAGATACAGGCCGCGAATTTAAGTGAGTTTGATGGCGTACTTAGGCAAGTAAGAGAAATAGACGGTATTTTAAATAGTGAAACGAGCATATTACTCTCATCAACTTAAGTTATTTTTAATATTTAAAAGAATACTTAAATGACACCCATTTATAATGTTTTAAGTATTCACAAGGCACTTCCAATTAGAATCCAGGGGTCAATAAATGTACAAATTAGGGTGGGTGTCATTTAAATAAAAGGCATTTAAATAAATATTACTGCAACTTTAAGTCGCAGTATTATTCATGATTTGGGTATCCAATTTGCTTAATTGTAACGATACTCGCTTTGTGAGTAGTTATGCGTATTGCTGATCTCAAATTGGCTTTGCTGCGCTAAATAAGAGCGACCTGCAGCTAAGCCTAATTTATGATCAAAACGTAAATCGTTATTTGAACTACCTAATAATTTGCTATGTAGTTTTTCGTCTGCAAAAATTTGTATTATTTCCACATCACTTGGTGGATTTGCAATAAACTCAAGCTCATCTAAATACGCTTTCTCGTGCTGTATCAAGTAGTCCAATGTTTTTGGACAATAGCCTGATGCTATAGCAAATGTTCTTAGCTTTTGCACCCATGCAGATTGCGCTTGAAAATTAGCGTCAACCGTTCTTATTACAACAATTTTACGAGCACCTCGGTTGTAAGCCTCACGCACGGGGAGTGGAGCGGCTAAACCGCCGTCTAGATAAAAATCGCTCTGTGCTTGCTCTTCAACAATATGTGTTTCATTCGCTGCTTTTGCGTTTAACCAAGGTGTTAACTTTACACCTTGTTTGTATAAAAACGGAAGTGCGCTAGAAGCCTTTAACAGATCACGCCATTGACCACTATCACCTGTAGGCGATAAGTAATAAGCTTTTCTATCTCGTGCATTTGTGGCTGTTATAAGTAGTTCACGCTCACCTAAACTAGTTTTCGCTGTTTTGAAATCTATAGCTCTGTTTACTTCAGTGGTTTTGTCAAAGTACCAATCTAAATCAACTATATGCTTACCCACTAATCCACGACCAAGCTGAAAAAAACGCTTATTACGCGAAAGCCCTCTGATCAGGCGTTTAGCGTAGCCTTTTTGGCGCGCTAAGTAGCTAGTTAAGTTTTGCGAACCCGCTGAAGTACCAATGAATAAATCAAAAGGGTCATAGCTTTGCTCTAACCAAGCATCAAGTACGCCAGCTGTGAATATCCCTCGCTGCCCGCCACCTTCAGCAATCAGAGCAACTTTTGGCTGCGCTGTTTTGTTAACTGAATTAGCTGTTGCGGTGTTTAGAGAGTTCACGGTGTACCTGCCTTTAATTTTATGATGTCTGGTTTAATAGCTACATTATAAAAAACAAAAGTGATATCTTAAAATTGATTGTTTAAATCAGTTCAATTGAAAAAACAGAACGGTATATAAAGCAAAATATTTACTAAAAATAGCAATCAAATTTACTTTGAATATTTAAATAACAAATACAGACATCACTTAAAGTTAATAAAATGAGTTAAAAAAGTTTAACTTTTGATGATGTCTGTATATTAACAAGCCCAGAGTGTACGCTTGCTTAACTAACTATATTTTAGTGTTTTATTTCCATTAAAATTTCGAGTGCACGGTGGCGTTTTTCACTATCGAATACATCATTGGTAAATATAAACTCATCCACTTCTAGCTGTTTAGCTATCATCTCTAACTTGTGTTTAATACTTACATGTCCGCCTACTACGCTTAGACTTAAAAAGTTCTCTACATGAGCGCGTTCTTGTTCGCTCCACAACCCGTCCATGCTTTCAACAGGCGGTTTTAGCCACAGCTCATTACCGCGTATAAGTTCGAGTACACGTTGCTTAGAAGTAGTCGATAAATATTGCGCTTCATCGTCGGTATCTGCAGCCACTAAAGGCAGTGCAAGCATTACGTATGGCTTATCAAGTACGCTTGATGCTTTAAATTCGCGCTTATACAACGCTATTGCATCGTGCACAAAGCGCGGTGCAAAATGCCCTGCAAATACATACGGTAACCCTTTTTGCGCCGCTAGTTGCGCGCTAAATAAACTCGAGCCTAATAACCAAATCGGAACGTTTGTGTCCTCCCCCGGTATAGCACGTATAAGGTGCGTACCATTGTAAGGACCTAACAATGTTTGCAGTTCAGTTACCTCACCTGGGAAATTTTCTGCGCGGCTCATATCGTTGTTTAATGCACGACTCGTTACAGGATCGCTACCTGGGGCACGCCCTAGCCCTAAATCTATTCGCCCTGGATATAAGCTCTCTAATGTACCAAATTGTTCAGCAACAACTAATGGGGAGTGGTTTGGCAGCATAATACCGCCTGACCCAACGCGTATCTTTTTGGTATTACCTGCAATGTGACCAACCAAAATTGAAGTGGCCGCACAAATTATACCTGGCATATTATGATGCTCAGCAAGCCAAAAACGGTTAAAGCCAAGCTCATCTGCACGTTGAGCGTATTTAGTACTTTTATGAAGAGTGTTAGTAACGCTGTCCCCTTTGATCATGGGGGCAAGTTCTAATAACGAAAAAGGAATGGAATTTAACAAAATAGCAGCTCCTAAAAATGCATGCTAACAATGTATTACATCACTAGCATAAAACACTTAAATGGGTCTTCTATTAGGTCAATTCAAGTTACGCAGTGGTATTAGAGCAAAATAGGTATATGTTATTTTGCTCTAAGGTATTCAAGCAAGCTGTGCATCACGTTGGCGCAGCTTTTTATAGCCTTCTGAATCCACGCCTTTTTTCCAATACCCTGAGGAAACAATATTACCGCGTGGTATATTAAATTGCTCTGTTAACAATGTCTTTGCTTTACGCACAAGCCCAGCTTCCAATGCCATAAATACAATGGGAGGCTCTGCTGTAATGTGCAAATTTTGAAGCGCGCTTAGTAGCACTTCGTCAGCGTTGTCGGTAACAAGCCAATTAATATCGCGGCTTGTTTCTAAATCAATAATGTCTTGCTCAGTGGGCGCATGTACAAAAGCATCAATTTTTGAAGTTAAAGGTAATTGCTGCGCATACCCCTTTATTGCATTTACCGATGTTAAATCCCCTAGCAACACATAATGCGAATGCCCATAATTATCTAGCTTTTTAGGGCCTGGGCCTGCAATACCTACCTCATCACCTACTTTTGCAATTTTAGCCCAGTCAGTTGCCGGACCTTGGTGCATATTTATAACAAAATCCAGTGTTAACGCGCCTGTTTGTGCATCTACATGCCTTATTGTGTAAGATCGCATACACGCTGTTTTTAAGTTAAAATCTACTTCACCATTTTTTGGGATCAGTACTTTTACATAGTTACCAATGTGCTGTGAGGTTAAGTCGTTAAAATCATCAGAGCCTACAACAATGCGTTGTAGGTGTGGTGTGATTTGCTGCGTACTTAATATGTTAGCTTTGCGAATTTGTTTACCCATGCATTACCTCGTTTTACAAAACTTGGACTTTAATACCAACTTGCATAAATCTTTGATCAATTTAACAAATTAAATAAACCCCATATATAAGCAGATTGGTATAATAATTAGCTGCTATAAAAGCAGACATTGCACAACGCCCCATTGGTTGATAAAATCAACTATAAC
Source organism: Pseudoalteromonas sp. TAE56 (assembly GCF_000497955.1). NCBI lineage: Bacteria > Pseudomonadati > Pseudomonadota > Gammaproteobacteria > Alteromonadales > Pseudoalteromonadaceae > Pseudoalteromonas > Pseudoalteromonas sp. TAE56. The sequence continues at coordinate 53,507 of NZ_AUTN01000059.1, read as the reverse complement.
AAGTTAATTGACTTTGTCAACTACATTGAGAGTTTTATGAATACACCTTTATCAAATACGCTGTTTGAATTGATGCAAAATTACCGCGTCACAATTCGTGAAGCAATTAACGCAGGCGAACTTGGTATAAATGCTATGCACGTACGCTGCATACATATTATCGCGAACGTAAATAACTGTACGGCTAACGATATTGTTACTAAAACGCAGCGCGACAAAGCGCAAATAGCACGTTTAATTAAAGATCTTATTGGCTTAAATTTAATAAATAAACAGGCAAGTGAGCACGATAAGCGCTGCTTTATTTTGTCGCTCACAGAGCAAGGCAAAGTTCTTTTTGATAAGTTATTAGCCTCAGAGCAGAAAATAAATAATCAAATGTGTAAAAACTTAAAACCTCAGCAAATCAAAGACTTTTTAGATATCGCACAGCAAATGATCAAAAATATGGATTGATCGGTTATACATTTCTTGGCATAACTTACACAAAACGCATATACTGTACACTTATACAGTATATGCGTTTTAGGTTGTGTTATGTTTGTCATTCCCATTTATATAGAAGCAGGCGTGTGTGGTTTTGAATCGCCCGCAGCGCAGTACACCGAGCTAGGTGTAACCCTTGATGAGCTTTTAATAAAGCACCCAAATGCTACCTTTATTGGCCTAGCATCGGGTAACTCTATGCAAGAAGTCGGAATTTTTGAAGGGGACTTATTAGTTATCGACCGTGCAGAGCCTGCAGAAAATGGTGACGTTATTGTTGCTAACTTAAATGGTCTTTTTGTATGCAAGCTGCTTGATAAAACCAATGCGCGGCTGCTTTCAGCTTCTTCTTTACATAAGCCTGTACAACTAACCTCTGCAGACGAGTTTCAGCTCGAAGGCGTAGTAACGCTATCAATAAGAATGCACAGGCAAAGCCCAGAGTTACTAAAATGTATGCCTTAGTTGATGCTGTGTCGTTTTATGCCAGCGCCGAAAAAGTATTCGACCCTGCTATTCGATCAAAACCCGTGGTTGTACTTACCAATAACGATGGCTGTGTATGCGCTATTTGCCCTATTGCTCGGCGCTTAAATATTCCTAAATTTGGCCCGTACTTTAAAGTTAAGCATTTACTTGAGCAAAACAACGTTGTTATTCGCTCTAGCAATTACGAGCTTTATGCTGATTTAAGCGACAAAATGATGAATATCATCGCTCGCTTTTGCGATACACAGCACATATACAGTATTGATGAATCGTTTTTGCACTTTGATGGCTACACATCATTAATTAAAGACTGGCATGAATACGGTCATACAATAAGGCGCACAGTATGGCGCGAAACAAAGCTTCCTGTAGGTGTAGGTTTTGGCCCGACCCCTACTTTAGCAAAAGCCGCTAACCATGCCGCTAAAAAGCTCAGTGGTTTTAATGGTGTTGCAGTAATAAATAGCGAACAAACTCGCCAAGCTATTTTACAAAGAATGAGCTGCGAAGATGTGTGGGGAATAGGCCGCCGGCTAGCTAAAAAACTTAAAATAATGAATATACACACCGCCTGGGATCTTGCTCAGCAAAACCCTAGAGCAATGCGCCGTGCATTTAGTGTGGTTGTTGAACGCACAGTAAGCGAGCTTAACGGGATAACATGTTTAAACTGGGATGATGTACGACAAGATAAGCGGGAGATTTATTCAACCCGTAGTTTTGGAGAGCGCATATGTGAGCCAACAGCACTTAAAACAGCGCTAATTAACCATGTAACTACAGTGGCTAATAAATTAAGAGCGCAACACTCGCTCACTCACCAGCTTTATATTTTTGCAGCCAGTGGCGCGCACGAAAATAGATATTATAAAAAGTCTTTTGTGTATAAGTTCCCCTCACCCACTAACGACACCTGCGTGATGGCTAATGCTGTATCTGAGGTATTTAATAAGATTTACCAACCCGGTATACGGTTTTATAAATGTGGTGTGGGTGCGGTAGAGCTAATATCAGAACAGTTTCAGCAAAATGACTTATTTAATAAAAGCCCTGATAATCCAAAGCTTATGCAATGCCTAGATACAATCAATAATCGATACGGAAAAGGGATGCTAAGCCTTGCAAGCAGTAAATTAAATGACCGATGGCACATGAACCGTGATTTTTTATCGCCGCAGTACACTACACGTTGGCGCGATATTCCTAAAATATACTGCGAATGATTTACTACTTAGTAGATGCTTTATTTGCTCTCGTCTGCTTTTTTAAATGTGCACTCTACACTAGGTTCGCTTAACGTGTATTTTAGTGTGTTATCAGCTAAAAATTTGATACTTTGACTGATTGTTTTTTCGTTTGCAGGGTTTTCACAACGGCTCATTCTTAAACCGTTTTCAAGGCCATCACTTTTGTATTTAAGCGTACTGGTTATAAAACAAAAGTTTGGTTTTTTAATAGTGCGAGTACCATTGTGGAGCGATCCAAATACAATTTGCTCTCCAAGTTTAAAACCTGCACTTAAATCACTTTCGTCTGTTAAACTCAAATCGCTATTAACGCATAACCCTGAATTGGTCGACACAACTTCGTATGCCCCCAATTTTGACTTTAAAAACGGTATAAATCGTGTTTTATTGCTCGGCTCAGAAAAAGCATTTGCACTTGTAAAAGCGACAGTTAATAAAGCGAGTGTTAAATATTTCATTTCGTGGGTATATCCTCGTGAGTCAGCGTGTTAAATAATAGCAAAATGCCTAATCACTTAGCTTTTATAACTTTTAACAACTATAACAGAGATTTACTATAAAAGGAGAGAAGTCGTATTACAGGAGCAAGCCCGTGAGTAGGACGCGGAAGCTTTGCTCGGTTTTTATTATTCTTACATGGATGTAAGCCATTAGAATAACGCAGGAGCAGTTGTCGAGCCCACTAGTTTACAAATCTCGCGCCGCGATTAAATCCTTCTTGGATTGAACAAATTCAACTACCAAAGGTAAACATGCCCTAGATACTCATTACAAACCATTTTGTTGTTAAGCACTTTATTTAATACGTACTTAAACAACAAAACGATTTATACCAATGCGCTTAATTGTAAGGGTAAATTGAACTCATTAGATTGTTTAACTCGTTATACGAATTGGTATTTATTTTATTGCCAGTACTTTGCAAATAATAAAGGGTAGCTTTGCTTTAAAAACTTAGGTTTGTCTTTAAAACGTTTACCTTTAGGTTCATCACTGCCAGATGGGATAAACGGTAATTCGTCTTCGCTGCGTTCTTCAAATAATAAACCGGCTATTAAATCATACTCATCAATGTACGGATAAGGCTGCTCGTTTAAGTAATAAACAGGTGTACACTGCGCTAACGAATCAGCATTTTCTAAAGCGTTTTCAAATACTGTTTTCCCACGAGAAATTAACCAACATCTAAATTCGCTAAAACCGTAATCGTCGTTACATCCAGCCATAACAAAAGCGGCACCAAACAAATCCCAGGTAAAACACTTGCGCATATGTATGCCAAAATGCTTATCAAAATCAATAAGGTGTTGATCGCTTAAATCATTAAGTTTAGTTTTTAGGTTATCGCTCACACTTTGCGGATCGAGCCCTAAATCAGGCGTTGTTACTAATTCCCAAAAAGCCTGTTCTGTTAACGCTGCCATTATAAAATCTCTTTTACTCGGCCAACTTGACCATCTTCTAAACGTACTTTAATACCGTGTGGGTGATTGGGTGATTTTGTTAAAAGGCGCTCAACAACACCCTCAGTTAATGTGCCGCTGCGTTGATCTTCTTTTAATACAATATTTACTGTGGTACCTGGTGAAATTTGCGAACGCGTAGGAACAGCCATAATTTAAACCCTAAAAATAATTTATCTAATTATAACGTCCATGTGCTATCAAACCAACAAAAGCTCTGTTAATTGGCGGAAAATGAAATATGTGCTGGTTTTGCGTTCAACTTAATACTCGTAAGCTCTTTGAGTATTATATTTGTTAATTCGTTAAGTTGCGGTTTTGCACTTTCAAGGGCTATATCATCATTAAAATAGCACTGTACTTTTAACGTATTAGCCTCGTTATTTAAATCAATGGTATGCGTTAGATAATCAAAACCAATTACGCTTTCTTTTATTGCCTCGCATGCATTAGTAAGTGCTAGTCTAATGTGCTTATCGCGCTGCTTTTGAGTTTTAGTCATAAATATAAAGGTTACTTATTTAGTCTGGGCTTGTTGCTGTTTTTTAAACTCTTCGTAGTTAGAGTATTGTTTATCTAGGCATTCGTAATATTCTTTGTCGGCTTTATAGTTACACTCATCAAGGCGCGCCGATTGAACTTCATGAAAACGCGCGTCAGAGCTACAACCAGCTAAAACACATAATCCAACAATAAGTAATGCGCTACTTTTTAGTTTATTGATAAACATTAAATTTCCTTACACTTTCTATATCGAAAAAGCGTTAAATTATTACAATATTATTGTATATTAGCGCCATAAAATCTTAATCTCCAAAGGATCTATTTCTATGATGTCGCAGTTACAAAAGTTGTTTCAGCGTATAGACAAAAGCAAGATATTTCAATCATTTGTTATAGCTGTAATTATTGTTTCTGCCCTGACAGTAGGTGCGCACACTTACTCATTACATCCTACCGTAGAGCTTGCTCTAAATTGGATGGACGTTGGCATTACCGCATTCTTTTTAATTGAACTAGTAATACGCTTTATTGCAAGTAAAGGCATAAAACACTTTTTTTCTAAAGGATGGAACATATTCGACACCATCATAGTATTGGGCAGTTTATATCCTGCTGCTGGCTCTACTATGTTAATTGCTCGTCTACTTCGCATATTTAGAGTACTGCGATTGGTATCGATGATCCCAGAGCTGCGCTTATTAGTTAATTCATTGCTTAAAGCCATTCCACAAATGGGTTATATAGCCCTATTAATGTTTGTTATTTTTTATATATACGCTGCAATGGGCAGCATGATGTTTGCGGAAATAAACCCCGTACTTTGGCAAGACGTATCAATCTCAATGCTTACCTTGTTTAGGGTGGCAACATTTGAAGATTGGACCGACATAATGTACGAAACAATGGCGGTGTACGAATTAAGCTGGATTTATTACCTTACGTTTATATTTTTAACCGCATTTGTATTTTTAAATATGATGGTAGGTGCCATTTTAGAAGTTATGAGTGAGGAGCACCGCAAAGCGCGAGAAGAGCTCGCAGACGACAGCTCATTACCTGCAACGCAAGGGCAAGTAAACGAACTACAATCCCAAATTGCTGAGCTTAAAGAGCTATTGAGTAACCGCAAAAACTAATCTGATAAGAGTACTAAAGCACCCACTTAAAGTTTAAAAAGTGGGTGCAATTTAAAGATCTAATTGAAATAGAATTACCAAAGAGCTTTAATTTTCCTCGTTATCAGGTTTTTCATCCGTATCTTCAAAAGAAATAACGTTATCTACTTTCATTTTAAACGCATCAAAAAATGCGTTTTCTAATACCGAAATCACAGCTTGAAAAGTCGAAACATCCGTATTATCTAGTTGTCCCTCTATAGGAATACGTGCAGCAACAAGTTTTGACTCATCGTTTTCGAGTATAGAGCCCAGTAAATCAACACTGCCTTCAAATATGGCCGTAAATATGCCGTCGTCATCTTTTTCTATATCTTCGCGCCACGAGAACACACTCAAGTTTTGAACGCCCGCTTTTACATAACCATTTAAGTTATTGTCTTTAGCTACAAGTTCCATAGCGCCATCAATGCCACCCGCTTCAATATCAAAAGGCGTGTATACCTTAAATACAGTATCGAGGTTTTTAACAGAGAAACGCTGTACCTCTGCGTTAAAATCAAAATTGGCTTGTTTGCTAAAGGGATCTAATTTGCCATCAAGCTTTAATCCGGCCTCCCCCATTAATGCACCTTCTACGCTTAGAGTAGTCACTAGTGTTTTTGATAGGTTCTGCGCGTTGGTTATATTTTCAATTCGAGCGTTAATATTTGATATAAAAGTGGGTTTTTCACCACTATTAGTTGAGTTAACTAAAGTTAATTTGCCTTGCTCAATTGTTAAGGTATCAATAGAGAACAGTACTAAATTATTGGCGAGCCCTACCCAGGTAGTTTCGTCTTTTACTTGTTTATTTTGCTCAGAAGCATTGGGGTCTTTATCGTAAATAACTATTTCAGGACGCGTAAAGGCCATGTTTGTTACTAAATTGCCCTTTAAAAGGGCTGACCACGCGAGTGAAAAATCAAGAGTTTGAATACTCAGTAAAGGCTTCGGAGCTGAAGTTGCATCAACAGCGTAAATTTCAACGTCGTCAATTGCATAGGCACCGCGATATAAAAACAAATCTACATCACCAACATGCCCCGTAACACCTTGCGTATGTTTTAGCTGATAATTTACGTAGTATTGAACTACATAAGGCGCAGCTATTCGCATTAATATAAGCAATACAATCAGCGCTATTACACCTTTAAAATATTTGGCGTGAAATGTTGTAAATGAAAAATGCATTCTAACTTCCTTTGCTAAAAACCAGGGCCTATTGACCTTTAAGGATTAAAATTTGTTCTATTTAGGGGCTGCGTATGTTTGGCATTAATGCTGCGTTATCGCCTATTTATGAAGAACAACCACACAACATAGACTCAACCTTGCCTAAAAACCAAACGTACAGCTGCACATTTAACCTCGAAAGATAAACAGGCTCTAATTAGTTAAACTTTTTAATTAAGTACATAAATAAACGTGTAAAAATTACTAATATTTGTAACTTAAGTACCTGTTAGGTATAAAATTACAGATAGAGCAAAGCCATATAAGCTTAAAACTTTAAACTACAATCACTACAGCAAAGGATATACCACTATTCAAATACACCGCTTAATGAAGTGATTCCCATGCTTATCTATCTATAGTTTTGCCAACTAATAACCTGCATTGATCCGAATAAACCGCTTTCATCTACTAAAGTAAAATTAACGCAAACAAGAATAAAAATACATGAACCCTGTTTTTTATATATTAGTTACCCTATTTTTAACCAGTGTTATTTGGTCTGTCATATTTTTAATGTCGTGGTTTACGTTAGGTAAAAAGCAATATGCCATGCTTTGGACAATCGCATTCGCACTCTCGGCATGCCAATGGGCAACAATATTAGCAGAACCATTATTTGACTCTCATACACTATATTGGATGTTAGGAAGCAGCTTCTCAGTAGGCTCTGTGCTACTTGGTACATGGGGGCATTGCATTAGGGTAAATTCGAGTATAAAAATTCGCTATTTAATCATCTCGGCAATAGTAACTCTTGCTGCTGTTTATTATTTTACAGTCATAAATGTGCATGTTGGCTTATTTATGTCGTTGTATGTGTATTACGATGTGATCTTACTGATACTAAGTGCGGTTATTATTTTCAGGCATAAGCAAAAATCACTCCCTGCTGAAATAGGCGCTAGTATCACTTATTCGCTATGTGGATTACTTTTATTTGTTGCAGCAAGCATAGCATTACTGCAAGGCAGCCAAGTGAATGAAGAATATATAGCGCTATATACATTAATTAATTTTATGACTGTCCCTGCTGCTCATGTCGGCATGGCCGTATTTATGATATTCATAATGGCGTCTGATTTAGCCGAAAAAATGAACCATCTTGCAATGACTGATGTACTTACGGGCTGCTTAAATAGGCGTGGGTTTTATAATAAAAGCCAAGAGCAACTAAAAGATAAACTTAATAATTATAAGTACGTAAGCTTAATTTATTGGGATATAGATAAATTTAAAAAAATAAACGATGAGTTTGGACATGCAGGAGGTGATGTGGTGTTAGTAGAAGCGGCGAAAATAATGCAAGACTGCATAAATCCAGATGATTTGTTTGGCCGAATTGGTGGCGAAGAATTTACCTTATTAATAGCACGTAACGACGAGCCTACAGCTAAAGCATTCCCCGAAAAACTAAGAAACGCACTCGCCAGTAGTCCGATTCATTTTAATGATAAAATAATTAATGTTACGGCAAGTTTTGGCGTAATAAATATTAAATGCAATAAAACCGCAATTGAAAGCGCAATTGAAAGCGCAATAAATGAGGCAGATAAAGCACTCTATCATGCTAAAAATGGAGGGCGTAATCAGGTAGTTCATATAAGCGAATTAAGTCAATAAAAGTTCATTATTACTAAGGCCTACCTATCTTTTTAGGTTGAATTTTCGGCAGCATCTTTAGGCAAATAGCATTAAAAAAACGAGGCGGACTGCTCCGTTTTAAGTTATTTTCATATGAATGTAAGCTAATAGAATAACACAAAAGAAGTTACCGCTCGCAGCGAGCCAGAAACGCACGGCACGCTTAAATCGAACCTAGATAAAACAAACTTTGTGCCTGAAAAGCCAGCGCTCTAACTAATAAGTTTAAGCGCATCGGCAAATCTAACTGGTTTACTGAATATAAAACCTTGATACTTATCAATTTGTAAGCTTTGTAATAACGTTAGCTGAGCGGGGTTTTCTACGCCCTCCGCTATTACTTGGCAACCAATCATATGCGACATGTTAGTTACCGCAGATACAATACTTTTGTCTTTTGAGCACTCACAAATATTATCAATATAAGATTTATCTATTTTAATGTAATCAACTGATAGCTCTTTTAAAACCGATATAGAAGAAAACCCAGTACCAAAATCATCAATAGAGATACGCACACCGGTATTTTTTATGGCCGTAATCACTTTTGACAAATACGGTAAATTTTTAATCATCACTGTTTCTGTTATTTCTAAATGCACATTGTATGGTTTAACAGCATATCTATTTAGAAGAGCAACTAAAAAATCTAAAAAATTATGGTTTTCTAGTTGCAACACCGACACATTAATCGACAATCCAATCTTACTATTCACAGCGTTTAACTTACTTAAACTCGCGATGGCTTGCTCTAGTACAAATTCACCTAATATATTAATTTTCCCATATCGCTCTGCAATATCTATAAATTCTGAAGGGGGAATAAATTCATCATTAAACTGCCAACGAAGTAGTACTTCAAACGTGGTTATTTCATTTGTACTTATATCAACAATAGGTTGATAACACAGATGAAAGTCACCTTTTTCTACGCACTCTTTAATTGAGCTGCGAAGTACTTCTTCTCTTTTAAGCGATTCATGCATTCGCTCGTCAAATACCGATATTTCATTACGGCTTTTCTTACCTTCATACATAGCAACATCAGCGTATTTAATCGCGTCTTCAAGATTAAAGTTTTCACGCGTAAAATACAGCCCAACCTTAAAAGAAGGGTTTACTTGATAGCTATCCATGCTTACTGTTTTCGTTAAAGTTTTAACTAATCTAAAAACACAGTCAAAAAGTTCGTCTTCGGTGTTACTACGAGAATAAAAAATAAACTCATCCCCTCCCCAACGACAAGCAATAAAATCGCCCTGAGTTTGTGTTTCAACTAATCGTTTACCTGTTTGGGCCAGAACAAAGTCACCAAAATCGTGACCGTATTTATCGTTGATGATTTTAAAGTCATCCATATCTAAAAATAAAACGGCTTTAATATCATCATTTTGATTGGCTAAATCAAGTTCAACATTAGAAACAAAGCTCCCCTGTTAAACAATTTAGTTAAATTATCTTTTTGCTCTAAAAGGATTATTTGTTCGGTACGAAGTTGCACTTCGTTTTCTAAGTTTTCAATAAATTGATCTAACTTAAGTTCATCATTAATTGATGACTTTACATCTTTAGCAGAACGTACAGCGGTAACAAAACACAAAATAAACCATAAAACGAGCCCTAAAATACCTAGTACATTCTCATCTTCAATAGGCTGTAAAAGTAATAAAATACTAAAAGGAACCAGTAAACAGGTTATATACGACAAGGAGGAACGAATATCAGAAGCTAAAACATTTACACCGCCACCAGCAAGGGAGCTAAAAACAACGAGTGATACAAACTTCTCCTGCATTGGCATATTTTCATAAAACAAAATGGGGAAAGCAGCCCAAGTTACGGCTGTTAATAATAAACCTATAAAATACAGATGATATTTAAAAGCATGGGTGTTGTTAACAAATACATGGCTGGCTATTCGAAGTAATGAAATAAATGATAACGTAAAAAGCCAGTAAATTTTTTCTTGCGAGGCGCTGTGGTTAATACTGCTAAAAATAAGAAAACAAGAAACAACCGTGTTTATAGCAATTGCAGAACTAAAATAGGAGCTAACAAATGCTAATCGCTTATTGGCAAAGTTATTTATATGAGAGGTCATTAATGTTACTTGAATAGGCTGTTGCACAATGTAAACAGTTTACTTAAGTTCAATAATAAACAACAGTGAACATTCATAAAAAAGTATTGTTTAAGCCTCTTAAGCGGTTTTATAAGCCATTAAACTAAAAAGGGCTGGCAAATTGCCAACCCCTTTTGTTAATACTAATTATATATTATACCAATTCGCTTAATTAAGTGATCTATTTTGAGGGAAGAAAAATCGTGTCGATAACAAGGCAAAGATTTCGTTATTTAGTTGTTCTATATCAGAAATATTTAACGTAGTTAGCGTCAGATTTAACCCCTCAAATTGATTAAGTATTATTGCGAATTGGTATTACTCACCATCAACAATTATGCGTAGCATACGACGAAGTGGCTCTGCCGCTCCCCACAAAAGCTGATCGCCTACTGTAAATGCGCTGATGTATTTTGGCCCCATCGCTAATTTACGAATACGGCCAACAGGAATTGTTAAAGTGCCTGTTACTTTAACGGGTGTTAAGTCTGTTGCGCTAATTTCACGCTCGTTAGGAATAACCTTAACCCACTCGTTATGAGACGCTAAAATTTCTTCAATTTTTTCTACGCTAATATCTTCACGTAATTTAATGGTCATCGCTTGTGAATGACAACGCATAGCGCCAATACGTACACATAAACCGTCAATAGGCACTGGTTGCTTTGAAGAACCTAAAATTTTGTTCGCTTCAACTTGCGCTTTCCATTCTTCTTTAGACTGACCGCTTGGCATAGGTACGTCAATCCACGGGATTAAACTGCCCGCTAATGGCACACCAAATTGGTCTTGTGGTAAGTCTTTTGACGCCATTGTTTCACTTACTATTTTATCAATTTCTAAAATAGCAGAGCTTGGGTTATCTAGTTTATCTGCAACACTTGCATGAATAGCGCCCATTTGTGCAATAAGCTCTTTCATATTTCGTGCACCAGCGCCCGACGCCGCTTGGTAAGTCATTGGGCTTACCCATTCAATTAGGTCTTGCTCAAATAAACCACCTAATGCAAGTAGCATCAGCGATACAGTACAGTTACCGCCCACAAAGGTTTTAACGCCTTGCTCTAAGCCTTGTTCAATAACATCTTTGTTTACGGGATCAAGCATTATAATGCTGTCCTCACTCATACGCAGCGCTGAAGCTGCATCAATCCAGTAACCATCCCAACCCGACTCTCGAAGTTTTGGATATACCGCATTGGTGTAGTCACCGCCTTGGCAAGTAACAATAATATCCATTTTAGCAAGTTCGCTAATGTCACTTGCATCTAGTAATGGTTTTGCGTCGCCTGCTATATCTGGGCCTAGTTGACCCGCTTGTGAGGTGGTGAAAAAGGTGGTGTCGATATGGGCAAAATCACTTTGCTGCTGCATACGTTCTAATAACACAGAGCCAACCATGCCACGCCAACCGACTAATCCTACTTTTTTCATTGTTTGTTCCACTGTTTGATTCATAAAAGATGCCTTAATACATTAAAAATTAAATTCATTGCGTGAGATTTAATTTTCATTAACGCTAAACTAACACTCGTAGACGGCTAAAACTAGTGAATAAAACAGAACTTAAATATTTTTCATACTGAGCATAAACACATCGAGTAGGGTGAGGCTTATGCCTCATCCCTCTCACAGAACCGTACGTACGGACCTCGTATACGGCTCCTGTACCCTTCACATTTTATCAACTTATTTCCTAAACGCTGATAAAGCAAGCCATCCCGCATTCACTTTTTCTATTGGATATAAACCAAGCTCCTCAAACCATTGGTTTGGCATCGATACACAAGATAAAGGGCTTAGTGAGTTACGCCACGAGTTCATCTTTATGAACTTAAACGGTGGCTTTTTCCCTAACTGCTTTAGTCGTCGATGTAGCCTTGATGGCTTCTTCCACAACCTCAGCTGTATTGCCCTTAGTCTTCGTCTGATCCAACCTGCCAAGGCTTTTAGCTCTCGCTTACAATTGGCTATACTAAAATAATTTACAAAACCGCGCACAACTGGATTTAGCCGCTTTATTACTTCTGCTAAATTTATGCCGCCGTTACGTTTTGTTAATTGCTTCACTTTTTGTTTAAACACGATGAGTTTTGATGCTTGTATCCGTGTCCACTGGCTACCGATCTCTACTCCCAAAAACTTCACACCTTTGCTGCTATGAGCAATATGGGTTTTCTTTTGGTTCACGGTTAATTTCAAGTCTCGCTCTAGTATTTGGGTGGATGCCTTAAGTGCTTCTTGCGCTGCTTTTTCTGTGCTGCACAAAATCAAGATATCATCTGCATACCTCACTATTCGGTGATTACGCTTTTTCATTTCTTGATCGAAAGCATCTAGGTAGATATTCGCCAATAACGGGCTAATTACGCCACCTTGTGGGCTTCCTATCGTACTAGCCTCCCAGTGTTCGCCTATCATTACCCCGCTTTTTAAGAACTGATTAATCAGCTTTAAAATACTACTGTCCGTCACTTTGCGTCTAACACTGCTAATTATCAAAGCATGATCAAGCAGGTCAAAACACTTCGACAGATCCATATCAACCACCCACTCACGGTGATATTTACGAATAAATACCGTGGCTTTGCTGATGGCGTCATGACAACTTCGTTTCGGCCTGTACCCATAACTTGATGGGTGAAAGTCGATGTCGAAGAGCGGTTGGAGAATGTTCAATAGTGTTTGTTGTACTATGCGGTCGCGAACTGTTGGAATTCCCAGCAGTCTCACACCACCATCATCTTTCGGTATTTCTATCCGTTTGACTGGCTGTGCGCGATACTGCTTGCTTTGCAGTTCACCTTGCAGTTGTTTCAAGTTTTCTTCTAAATTCAAGGCGAACGCGGCTATGGACTGCCTATCTATTCCGGCCGCTCCTTTCGCTGCTTTCACTTTTTTGAATCCCTTGTACAGGTTATTAATATCTAATAATTGCCCATACAAGCTGTAGTAAACTGTCATCAATTGCCTTTGCTTACGGTATGTCTGTCGTTTCACATTGATGTATAGTGGTGTTCTTCATGAGGACATTAGGTGTGCTAGCCGAATGGCAATCTGCCTAAGTGGTCGCTCATTACTCCCATGCTCGGCCTTCAGTTCTCAGCGTCCACATTCCTGCTTAGCCGTCATCTCTTGCCTATTTCCGTCGAAATACATGTGAGCCTATACGTCGATACTCCTGATTTTCATACACTTAAAGAATACTTCCCCCCTTCGCAATCAATTAAAACTTTTGATTAAAATTGACCCTATCAAACATTCTGTTGATAGTCGGCTTGGTTTTGTCCTCCACACCATTACTGGCTTTCATCGGCCTAGCCTTACTCACTACTACGGGTTCATCTGCCACCTCACACCGACGTTAAACCTTGGGTTTCCCCTTGAGTTTAGGCCACTTATTTACACTAAGTTTAGATGCCAGGCTTCCCCAGTTACTGCACTGGCTCCCTGTTAGAAATCCCACCCTCAAGCACAGTATTGGTCTGACTAAGTATAGGGCGTTGCGCTATTTTGCACGCTGACCCACCAATACTGCCGAAACAGGTTACGGTTAGTTGTGTACCTCTAACTTCTTATGGCTTCCTTCAGACCCCACCGTTGGCCAGTGACGCCCTTGCCATTCAGATTATCTTCCCCTTAGTCAGGGTGATAAGGCATCTTTCAGCCTATCGGGTTTGCCAGCTTCGCTGGGCAAACAAAAAAGCTCTGTATTAAAATACAGAGCTAATAGATAGTGAAGTTTACTATTTCATTCCTTGAGTTTTATTTTAAATAAAGCTTAAAACTCATAGCTATAACTTAAACTAAACTCAGTGCCGGTGTCTTGTCCCCAAAGGGTAAGACCTTCTTGTTCAATTTCTTTTTCTTGGCCAAGCATATTCTTAACCTTAAAATTAACTTTAGAGTTAAAGTTAGGGAAGTAAGAATAAACTAAATCAACTGAGTGAAACGACTTTTCTTCTGCATCTTCATTTCCACGTGTACCAGGTACAATTATACGAGGACCAAACACATTATAAATTAATGAAGTAGAATGAAACCCATCATTCGAGTCATAGCCCATTTGTAAGTTTGCAACCCACTCAGAATGACCAACTAAACGACGCTCATTGTTAGTTACAATATTCGATACCGTATCGGCCTCAAGGGCTTCTTTAAGCTGTGTTTCAAACAGTGAGTCAACACCGTCTGAATCATTAATCCCCAAATTAACACTTGAGTCAGATAGCGTAACGTTGCCTGACAAAAATGCTGAAGACCAATCTTTATTTATAAAGCCAAAGTCAGTTAAAAAATCAACTTCAATACCCGACAATTTACCCGACTGAGCATTTGCTGTTAATAACTGTGGAGATGCACCACCTACGCCCGCAAGCTCAACCATTTCAATTGGGTTTTCAATGTCTTTATAAAACAATGCAACAGAAAGGTTATTACCTGATGGCATATACCATTCAAACCTAAAATCTACATTTTTTAAATTAGAACTTTGTAAACTAGGTGATCCTCTCACCAGAAACTCAGTTAACGGGTCAACAAAGAAAGAAGAGCTTACATCACGTAGATCAGGACGAATGGTTGTTTCACTTAAATTTAAGCGAAATTGCATTTCTTCATCCATGATGTACGTAACAGCTAAAGAAGGAAAAAAGTTATCTTCATTAATAGCTACATCTTGGATTTCTTGTAACGTATTTTCAAAGAAATTAGTATGCGCTTCATAACCGACTGATACTTGAGAAAAATCTTCCCATCGAACGCCACCAGTAAAACGCCAAGTGTTTTGATAGAAGTAATCCGCCATAAAATAATAAGCATCTAATTTATGCGCTGCACTGTACTTATCACCATCAGTGGTGCCGTCATCAAAAATACCTGAGCCTGTTACACTTGCATAAAAAGCGTCATTCGCCGTGTTTTCATCAGCAAAAATATCGCTTACGTTAGAGCCGAACGAGTACTCATCGCTTATACCACGGTGCGTAATGCCAAACTTCACATTACTTGCATCACGTTTTTTCTCTGAATAATCGCCGCCTATTTTTAACTCAAGCTCATAGCCGTCACCATAAAAAGGCATACCCATATTCCAACCAAATGTTTCAACATCGTCGTGTAATACTTGATACTCACGGGTGATATTTGTTGCAGCCACATCTTGCAGTTGTTCAGATTCAAGCACGCCATCAACTAAGTTTTGCTGATAAACAACATCTAAACCACCTGGTGCATTACGGTTTGCTCGACTTAAACCGCCATACCAATCAAAAAATAAATTATTTAGCTCTGGAAAGTTGTGCGTCCCCTTAAGCTGAGTCGAAAACATTTCGCGCTCTTCGTACGTAATATCTACTCGGCGTAATTCGGTGACACCTTCTTCGGTTTCATTTGCATCAAAGTAATCGCGGTTACGTACGCGGTCACTCATGTCATGAAGTGCAATATTAGTAAGCTCAAACTTATGGTTTGAGTTTAACTCATATCCTAAATTTAATGTGCCGCTCCAACGTACATTTTGCTCAGTCGATGTACCATCGTAATACTGGGCAAAACATTTGTCTTCACAGCCTAAGCTACCAAGGCTTGAGCCGCTTTGCTCTTGAACTACTTCCCACTCGTTATCGTAAGATACGGCTGCAAGCACACCAAAAGTACCGACCTCACTTTCAAATCTATCACCTAAGGCAATAGAGAAGTTCATAGCAGGGTCAACATCCTTTTCTGAAATACCTACATCCCAATCAAGCGATTGAATCAGGTTTTTACGCTCAGCTAACGTAGTGTTTATATTGCCCTCAAGACCAGCATCACTGGTAAGCGCAGTAGTAAACACATCCGATAATGCTCGCGAACCATCATCTCGACCCATCCAGTCATCATCACCGCCACTGTAAAAGTAACCGGTATCGCTATTAGAAGTATTGTACGATGTACCCACTTGTACTTTTAATAAAAAGTCAGAAGGAATTGATTTAGTGCGAATATTTACATTACCACCACCAAAATGAGCTGGCATATCCGGTGAAAATGACTTTTGTACACTCAAGCTTTCAATAATTTCAGATGGAAATAAATCCAAAGGAACCACTGAGCGAGTAGGATCAGGGCTTGGTACATACATGCTATTTAGCTGAGTACTAGAATAGCGTTCACCTAAACCACGCACATAAATAAATTTGCCATCGACTAACGTTAAACCAGTAACACGGCGAAGTGCAGAGGCAGCATCGCCATCACCAGTACGTGATATTTGGTCTGCACCCATAATATCAGCAACAAACGCTTGGTTTTGACGTTCTTGCAGTACAGCACCCGCACTGCCCTTTAATCGTTGCCCTACAGCAACAACTTCTTCTATTTCTTGCTCTTCTACTTGCTGCTCAGCAGCCGTAGCTGTATTTACTGATAAACCAAGTAACGCAGCCATTACAGCGTAGTTTAACTTTGATAAAGCAAGTGTAGAGGGTTTAAAAGATTTCATTTTTATACTCCGAAACAAAACAAGACATTAGCCGAGCTTTCGCTCGGCTATAATGTGGTTTGGGTTAAAGGCCTACTTTTACCCAACCTGCTGTCCAGTCTGTTTGTGCATCCATCGCACCAATGTAATCTACAGAATCAAAGTAACTATCTAAGCTTGATGAATCAAAGCCATTACCAAGTAATAACGACTCAGCAGTTGGCATATAGCCATTATCTGCTAGCCCAAGGTCAGCGGCTACTTGAACTGAATTACCTGTTTGTCCTAAGAACCAAGATTCAACATTACCTGTACCAATTGCTTGGGTACCAAAGTTGTTAGCGGTTTCACACGCAACGATGGAGTGAGTAACAGTTAATGTACCGTCCTCTGCTCGCGGCGCTGAATCAGAGCCTACTCGTAAACAGTTTGAATAGTCTGCACCACCTGTAACCACTACGTTTTTAAGCATACCCGCAGTACCTGCACGTAAGCGGATACCATTTACACCAACATTACCAATAATTGTTACGTTAGAGATAGTTGGCATTGTTAGTGGCGTTGCACTTGAATCAAACTCAGAGTTATCAGCTTCAATTGCATTGTCGCCCTCAGAGTCTGATTGTTTAATCAGTACATATTGCGCTTTACCCGTCCAACCGAACGACCAATCAAGTGAATCATCGCCTATGCTTGTTAAAACAAGGTGACTAATATTTGCAGTACCACCAAAAAATTCAACACCATCGTCTAGATTTTCATGAACGTGAATGTAATCTAGTTCAGTCTGACGACCAACACCCGCAAGTGTAATACCGTTAAGTTCATCGCCATTACCCAGCGTTTTACCCGCTTGCTTAACTGCAACATACTTTAGCGTACCTGAATTATCTTCAGGGTCATTACCACCGAACTGGCCTGCGTCACCTTCAGCAGACACACCACAACTGGCAAGTTCTTCTGCGGTAGCTTCACCTTGTTGGTCGCCACATGAGTTAGCAGGTGCATTACCCAATAATACTAAACCGCCCCATTGACCAATCGTAGTTTCGCCTCCCGTCATATCCTGGATTGACGTCATAGTAATTGGTTGATTTACACTGCCTACCGCTTCAATTTTAGAACCACGGCGAACAACTAAGAAGTCATCACCCGACTCACCAATTAATGTTGTACCAAACTGAACATAAAGTGTTGTGTTGTCAGCGCGGTCATTACCAACGGCTGTACGTCCTTTTAAAATCCAATGCGCATCGTTAGTCAGTGTTACATCAGATGTAAATACAACATCAGAGGTTAATTGATATACAGGTTTGTCTGTAATTGTAGGGAAGCTAGCAGAAACATCTGTTGCAAGTCCTTGTGCTAATGCATTAGCAATATCGTCAGGAAAGCTTGGTGTAATAGCAACTGTCCAACCATCCATCCAATTATTATCGCCATCGAATGCGCCGATGTAATCTGTTTTGGTAAAGAACGAGTCAAGCTCAGATGAATCCCCACCAGCACCTAATAAAGGTGAACCCGATTTTGGTGTAAAGCCGTCTGTCGCTAAATTAAGTGCTGAAGCCGTAAGCGTTAAGTTGCCCGTTTGACCTTCAAACCAAGACTGCACATTGCCACTACCAATTGCTTGTGAACCAAAGTTATTATCTTCACTACATGCAACAGCTGAGTTTTCGATAGACAACTCACCCGATTCTGCATTAGCAGCAGAGTCTGAGCCTACACGTAAACAGTTTGAGTAACCTTCAGGGCCCGTTATAACAACATTTCGTAGAACGCCCGCTGTCCCTGCACGTAAACGAACACCGTTAGTACCATCAGCACCTACAATTGTTACGTTAGAAATTAGTGGTTTAGTCAATGGTGTCGCATTTGAATCGAATTCTGAGTTATCAGCTTCTATTGCGTTATCACCCTCAACTGAACTTTGTTGAATATAGATATTTTGTGCACGACCCGACCAACCAAATGACCAATCGAATGCATCGTCGCCAATATCAGTTAGTACAATGTTACGAACATTAACTGTGCCACCAAAAAACTCAACACCATCATCTAGGTTTTGGTGAATTTGAATGTATTCAACTTTCGTTTGTGAACCAACACCTGCAAATGAGATACCGTTAAGTTCATCGCCATTACCCAGCGTTTTACCTGCATGTTTAACAACAATATAACGAAGAACACCTGAGTTATCATCGATAATATCACCACCAAACTGACCAGCGTCACCCTCAGCTGATACACCACAGTTAGCTAATTCTTCAGCTGTCGTTTCACCGGTTTGATCGCCACACGAGTTAGCGGGTGCATTACCTAATAATACTAAGCCGCCCCATTGACCAATCGTTGTTTCAGCGCCTGTTACATCTTGAATAGATGTCATAGTGATTGGCGCAGTTGCATTACCATTGGCATTAATTTGTGAACCACGACGTACAACTAAAAAGTCATCACCTGTTTCACCAATTAGCGTTGTACCCGCTTGAACATATAATATAGTTGCATCTGCACGGTCATTACCAACTGCAGTACGACCATTTAAAATCCAATGTGCATCGTTAGTAAGCGTTACATCTGCTGTGAACGTTGTATCTTCAGTTAAACGGTATACTGGTTTATCTGTAATTGCTGGAAATTCACTAGAAACATCTAATGCTAAGCCTTGTGCAAGCGCGTTATCAATATCAGTAGGGAAGCCGCCATTAATACCGACAGTCCAACCTTCCATCCAATTAGTTGAACCATCAAAAGCACCAATTTGACCATTTGCGATAAGCGGTGAACCAGCAAGTGGCGTGTAACCGTCATCAGCAAGCATAAGCTCTGCAGGCGTAAGTACTTGGTTACCATCTTGTCCTTCAAACCAAGATTGTACGTCGCCACCGTTAATTACTTCACTACCAAAATTATTTGCCGTTGTTTGACACGCCACAATAGAGTTTACAATCGTTAGTGTGCCATCTTCAGCGCGAGGAACTGAATCAGACCCTACACGTAAACAGTTTTCGTAAGTAGCAGGACCCGTTACAAATACATTTTTAAGAGCGCCCGCAGTACCAGCGCGTAGACGAATACCATTATTACCTTCTGCACCGACGATTGTTACGTTAGATATAGTAGGCAGTGTTAATGGCGTGGCGCTTGAATCAAACTCAGAGTTATCAGCTTCAATAGCGTTATCGCCTACGTTAGCGGCTTGTTGAATGTAAACATTAGTAGCCGAACCCGTCCAACCAAAAGACCAATCAAGTGAATCATCACCAATGTTAGTCAGCACTACATTACTTACATTAACCGTACCACCAAAAAACTCGATACCGTCATCAAGGTTTTCATGAACCTGGATATAATCAACCGTAGTTGCAGAGCCAACACCGGCAAATGTAATACCATTTAACTCATCACCATTACCAAGCGTTTTACCTGCTTGCTTAACAAGTACATATTTTAGAGTACCTGAATTATCATCACTGATATTTCCACCGAACTGACCTGCATCACCTTCAGCTGACACGCCACAGTTAGCAAGTTCGTCTGCTGTTGCTTCACCTTGTTGGTCTCCACATGAGTTTGCAGGTGCATTACCAAGTAATACCAAACCACCCCATTGGCCAATTGCTGTCTCGCTACCCGTAACATCTTGAATTGATGTCATCGTAATTGGCTGGCTTGCAGTGCCTACTGATTCAATTTGTGAACCTCGACGCACAACTAAAAAGTCATCACCTGACTCACCAATAATCGTTGTACCTTGCTGAATATAAAGCGTTGTACTATCTGCACGGTCATTACCCACAGCAGTACGACCACTCACAATCCAATGTGCATCATTAGTTAATGAAACATCAGCAATCAATGTTGTATCAGCACTTAAGCGATACACTGGTTTATCTGTTATTGCTGGAAATTCACTTGAGACATCCGTTGCTAAGCCTTGAACAAGTGCATTGTCGATATCAGCAGGAAAACCCGTAGTTCCATTTTGAGAATCATCACGCGATGATGTTTCATCTACTGTATCACTGCCACCTTCAACAACATTAGTAACTGTGTCGCCTTCATTTATTGTTGTGTCGCCTTCAGATACTACTAAGTCACCACCACAACCCGCTAATGATATTGCAGTTGCAATCAAACTAACTTTAAATAAGTCAGATAATTTCATTGTTCACTCCGTTAAAGTATTTAATTATTTTGTTAAGTGCTTTAAATAAACTCAAGTCACCTTAAAACATTAAGTAATGCTTTAAGGTCACTTGAGTTATCAGCAGCGCCTACCTTACGGTAGCTATATGACATTACAGTTACACTTTAATAAACATAAGATGACAAAGTTATTTGCATAAAATTCAAGTAGTTAATTTATTAAAAACATAAAAAAACCACACTAAAAATAGTGTGGTTTGGATTTGCGATTATGAAATTATTTTTAAACGTTATTACTAAAGCTTAAAGCAGTGCCGTTCTTAATGTTTCTGCATGCACTTTCTCGCGCTTTACATATTTAATCCATTGTTGTGCTAAACGCTGTGATTTTTTATGTTTTTCTGCCTGTTCGAACGCTAAAATTGATGCATCAAAATTTTGTAAGTTGTACTGAGCCATACCCAAGGCAACAAATGCATTTGATTCAAAATCAAGTGAGCCTTTATCAAGTGCTTTACGCGCTGCGTCGGCCGCTTCCTCGTATTGCTCAGTGTTAACATACACTTCAGCTAAGCGTTGGTCATACTTACCACTGGATGATAAATCAGCTGCTTTTACAAAGTATTCTATTGATTTTTCGTCTTCTTTTGCTTGGATCATCGCCTCAGCTATAAAGGCATAGTTTTTAGCGTTTTGCTCTGCGACACCTTCTTTAATCGCTTTACTCATTACAACGCCTGCTTTGTAAGCCAAACCGTTATATAAATACACTTGCGCTAATTGGCGTAGATCAGATTTAGACGTTAAAAAACCTTGCTGGTAAGCCGCCTCAATAATTGCTAGCTGCTTTTTTTCTTGCCCAGTTTCGCCATACATACCCGATAATTGTACCCAGTACTCAGGTTTGTTATAAAGCTTTACCATGCGCTCAAGTACTTCAACAACTTTGTCAGTTTGATTAAGTGAGTAGTACATGGCACGCTGTAGTACTAACCAGTTTTCCTTAGGGGTTTTACCTTCGCTATCACTTAAGGAGATAACTTGGGAGATATACTCAAGCCCTTTTTTATAATCCTTTAACTGATAGTATGTTTGAGCCCTTAGCAAGTAATAGCCTTCTGTTTTAGGCTTAGTGTTAATACTGTCCCAGTCATCTAAAAATGCGATAACTTTAGTGTAATCACTATTAGCCATAGCTAGTTGCGCCAAACTAAAGGTAGTACTTAAACGAAGCGATTCAGGAATGGCCTCCTCTGCTACGACCTTTTCAAACGAAGCTATCGCTTTTGGTAAATCGTTTTCGTTGTAATAAATAAATCCATAAAAATTATGCATCATTGCAACTTCGTACGAATTCATACTCGAGGCTCGTTCTTTAATGCTATCGAGCGCTTCAAGTCCGCCTTTAACATCGCCATCGTCAGCAAGTTTTTGGGCACGAGCCAGTTGACTATAAACCTTTTCACGTAGCGCTGGGACACGTTTTGTTTTTTGCTCTTGCTCTGCATATGCCGTAGCTACATTTAACCCTGGCATTAGGCTTAGGGCACTTGGTGCAACTATACTTGTACTTACTGCAGCAGTACAAAATAGTGTTAATTTTAAAAATTTAGCTGTAGGTAGTAATTTCATAATCGCCTCGCATTTCTGTCCGTTTACTCGTGGTTAATTACTAAATTAACCGCTAATTTGGAAAGATATTTTGTTCTGAACACCCGCAACTTCAACGGCTTCACCATTTACTACGCGCGGTTTATATTTAAATTTAAGGGCTGCATCCATCGCCGCTATATCAAAGAGAGACTCAGGCTCTGCTTTAATCACTTGTGGGTCTCGCACCGTACCTTGCTTAGTTACTGTAAATTCAACAATAACGTAGCCTTCAATGCCACGTGATAATGCGCGACGAGGATAAACAGGCGCCACTTTAACAATAGGTAAATACTCACCATCACTTGTTTCAAGCGCTAAACCACCGGCTAAATTTACATCTGCATCCACATTGGCGCCAAAGTCGAAGTTATTAGCGTTCGCAGTCGCGTCGCTATTTTGCATTTGCGGCGATTCCATTGGCGGAGGTGGCTCTTTAGGCGTTGGTGGTTTTTGTGGTTTGCGTTCTTTTTTTTGCACGCTTTCTTCTTTTTTAAGCCTTACAAAATCAAGAACATTACCCTTGGCGGGTTCACTCATTACACCTTCGCCACCAGTAATAAGTGCCTGCATGCCTAAAAACAACATAAAGGTCACTACACCGGCTATTACTAATGCTACTAAATAACGCATTGCCTGCCCTTATGCTTCTTGAGCCGCAATCGACACATCAAACACGCCTGCTGCGCGTGCTGCATCCATTACTTTTATTAAAGTATCGGTTGTTGATTTTTTGTCAGCTTGAATAACAACACTACCTTGCGGGTTTTCAGCTTTTAAACGCTCAATATTGGCTTGCACTGCACGTATATCAATTTGACGTTTGTTAATCCAAATTTCACCCGTGTCAGAAATCGCCACTAATATGTTTGCACGTTCTTTTTTAACAGCTGTTGCTGCTTCAGGGCGGTTTACGTCAATACCCGATTCTTTTACAAACGACGCTGTAACAATAAAGAAAATAAGCATGATAAATACAACATCTAACATAGGTGTCATGTTTATTTCTTCAGCTTCGTCTTCTTGCATTAAATTACCTAAAGGGGCTCTCATTTTTTATTCTCCTAGGATGAACGGCTTTAAATGGGCCGCTTATCAAAATTTTGCTTAATGGTCTAAAACCATGCTGTCTTGTAGTAGCTCTACTTCTCGCTTGGCTTTGCGTTGTAAATACGTTGATGCAAATACACCCGATAACGCACCTACCATACCCGCCATTGTTGGAATAGTTGCTTTAGATACACCCGATGCCATTGAGCGCGCACTGCCTGTGCCTGTAATTGCCATCACATCAAATACTTCAATCATTCCTGTTACTGTGCCCAATAAGCCAAGTAACGGGCATAACGCAACCATTACGTTAATAAGCGGTAAATTAGTATTTAGGCGCATACTTGCACGCGAGATCATCGCTTGACGAATTTGCTCTGCATTCCAGCTGTTACGCTCACAGCGAGAACTCCATGTGCTTTTAGCGTCTTTTTTATAACCACGAAAACCATTAAAAAAATAAATAAATCGCTCGAGTATCAATAACCACATCGCGAAGATTAACACCCCAATGACCAAGAGAACTTGGCCACCAGTGTCGAGAAAATCACGGATAGCATTGATTGAGTCAATCAATAGCACCATGGCTTATTCTCCTTTCTCACTACGCTCTGCAATAATACCGGCGCTTTGCTCTTGTAATATAAGCAGTAAACCTTTTGAGCGAGTATTAAGTAGCGTGTAAATAAATACGGTTGGTATTGCAACAACTAAGCCTAATACGGTTGTTACTAATGCTTGAGAAATACCACCCGCCATTAATTTAGGGTCGCCAGTACCAAATAGTGTAATTGCTTGGAAGGTATTGATCATACCGGTTACCGTACCAAGTAAACCTAATAGCGGTGCAACTACCGATATAATTTTGATAAGTGTTAAGTTACGCGTAATTTTTGGCATTTCGCGTAAAATAGCTTCGCTTAATTTAAGCTCTAACGTGTCGTAGGCAACATTTGGGTAGTCGTCTTTAACTTTCATAACACGACCTAGTGGATTGTCATCTCTCGCTACGCTGTCTTTTAGCTGGCGGCGAATTTTCCCACCAACAAGTAATAGCGATACAAAACGCTCAATTGCAATTAATAATGCAAGTAAACCTACACCTAAGATTACGTAACCAACAGCGCCACCTTGATGTACTTGCTCTGCTGTATCTGGGGCTTGAACGAGTAAACCTAAAATTGAACCACCTGTTGGGTCAAGTGCAAATTGCACAACACCTGTCTTAGCGTCTTGTAAATCGCCCGCTGTTGATGTGTAACGCGATACTGGTTGGCGAGTTAGTTCGCTTAGTGTATTCGTACCTGGGTTGTATTCTAAATACTTACCGCCCGATACAAGGTTAAAAGCACCTACGCGAACAACTTCTTGCTGTGCTTTATTACCACCTTCGACTATAACCGTAGTATTAAAGCGACTTACTTTGCCTTGCTCGGTCATTTCGCGTTGCAGCTCGTACCACACTTTTTCAATATCGTCGATTGAAGCAAGCTTTGATGTTGAACCCATTTTTTGAGCGAGATCGTCCATAAAAGCACTTCGCCCCGGAATTTCTGCCGATACAACCGATGTTGCAAATTTATTGCTTGAATCACCAGCAACTTGCTGAAGAACACCATATAATTCTTTAAGTGATCCCATACGCTTTGATAAAGTGTCAGTTAAATTAGCAAGCTTAACTTCGTTTTCTTCAAACTGTGTTTCTAATCGCTCTGATTCACCAAGCATTTGACTGCGTTTTGCTTGTGTATCTTTTAGCATTTGCACTTGTTCGTTTTGACGCGAGGTAAATTCTTGCTCTCGTTGCTTGTTTTGTGCGCTTTGAACCGATTTCCCGTCTTCAATTGATTTAAGTAACGAGTCAAGATTCATTGACTCTGCCGCGATACTATTACCTGTAAAACCTAGGCTTAGTGTAAGGCTTGCAGCAAAAAGAGCCTTTTTTGTCATTTGAGTAAACAATTTCATTTTTAACCTCTTATTCTGCTGCGTGTACTGGCAGAGTTAACATATCTGGGGCAAGTTGCTTACGCGCTATGCGAAGACCTTTGTTAATTTGGCTTATAGTAGAGTCAGGAAGCGCTACAAACGTTTTTGTGTCTGTATCCCAACTACCTGCTTGCTTGCCATCGCGCGTTAAATAAATAAGCTCTAAACGACCAATGCGTAAAAAGTCTACTTCTCGCTCTTTACCACTGACTTCTAATAGAGCGGTATATGCTTCAATGGTACGCCCGTAATCAACTTCCACTTGATAAGCTTCCAAAACACGGCGAAATTTCTCGCTTGAGGCGATATCAGCGCGATCCATCATGGTTTTTAATGAGGCTAAACGTTTTGCACGCTCGTCTTGTAGAAATGGCACGTCGAGTGATACAAACTGCTCAAGGCCTGTGATCATACGCATCATTAAAGGTGTAATTTGACGTTCAATAATAGAAACCTGATCCATTGACAGGTTTAAAGATTCCATCTCTTCTATTTGATTATTTAACTGTTTAGTTAGCTGAGCGTTGTAAACAGCTAAACCGTCAATTTCTTTATTGAGGGTTTTAAACTGCTGTAAACGCCCTTGCATTGAATCTGCAATCATGTCTATTTTTGTTTGTGATTGCGCAGCTGATTTATTAATTTCACTGCTTTTATCAATAACCTTATCTAAATCGTTTGCGTGTACTGCTGCACTTGCGGCCACAATACCAGCTAAGATTAATGGTTTAACGCCTTTCATCGCATACACCTTTACTCGTTAGTTAGCGGATTTGCTAGTTTGTTTTCTTAGGTCATAAATTTTGTTATATAAATAATTTATGACTTAATAATTTCAATGAGCAGGAGTTTATAGATGTAACATGACAAGGATGTTGCGCAAAAAAGTCGCTTTTATGACAATGGTAACAATTAAGACTTACGAGGAGATTTTTAAGATGATAAGAGCATTTGTTAACCAAATGCCCTATAAACAAGCTGGGTTATTTTAAAATTGAATTAATTTGATTAAGGGAATAGTGCCAATCGGTATAATTAATTTCTATTGGGTGTGCTTTATTGTCTTTTATAAGCACGAGTGAGGGAAACCCTTGAATAGGTAACGTACGAACGAAAGACAACTCTTCTTTAAGTTCATCATTAAGCTCACTTGATGCTAGCTGCGCAGTAAACTCATTTTTATCTAAGCCAACTTTTTCAGCCAAACTAATTAATGTACTTTCATCAGACGGGTTTTGCGCGTTTAAGTAATAAGCATGTTGAATTGCAGCCACCATTTCAACTTCTTTATCTGTTTTACGCGCTATAAGTGCGGCTCTACATGCGGGATACGTTGAACGCCTAGGTTGGCAATTACGCCAAAAATCATAATTAAATTGGGTACCTAACTGCGCTGAAATTTTATGCCAAGTACCCTCAAGCATCTCTTTCATATTTTGTGGCATTGGGTCTTGGCTATCAGGTGCTAATCCACCTACTTTATATTCAATTGCTACTTTACCAGCAAGCTCTGATTTTAGCTTAAGCCAGGTTGGTGAGTAACCCCAGCACCAACTACACATAGGGTCATGAACATATATTAATTTACTTTGAGACATATTAATCCTTCAACTAGTTCGAGACGACTCTATTACGACCAGCAGCCTTTGCACTATAAAGAGCTTCATCTGCTTGTTTTAATGAATCATCATAATCAGTTACTTTATTTACTTGGGAAATACCAATACTACAGGTGATCGAAATACGCTGCTTATCATCGGTAAATATAACGTGCCCTGCGACAGCCTCTCGAAATTTGTTTGCAATTACAGTGGCTGTAGGAACAGTAACCTGCGGTAAAATAACAACAAACTCCTCACCACCATAACGCGCTTTTAACGCAGTTGCCAAAAACTGAGATTCAAGGAGCTTGGTAAATTCAATCAATACCGTATCACCGAAGTCGTGACCATGCGTATCGTTTAAAGATTTGAAGTTATCTAAATCAATTAACAAAATTGAAAAAGGTAAGTACTGATCTGGGCGTGTTTGGGCAAGCTTTAAAAAATGAGAGGTAATAAAGCGTCTGTTTGCCATGCCAGTAAGGGGATCTGTGTACGCATGTTGTTTTTGCTCTAGCGTAATATCGGCAATAGCCATGTGGCTTTTATGTCTAAAATACTCACCAATAAATGAGAATAAAAACACCATAAAAAATGACGCTATAAATCGTGTTTTTTCTACATCGCCATAGCTAACTTGACCAAAGTCAGGGCCGTATAAAATAACAATACAAGAAAACAGTAAAGTAAAACCTAACCAAGCACCTAGTCTGACCCCTAAAGATGCAAACGTTACTACTGGATAAAACATTAGCCAATATAGCGCGGTGTTGTCTTTACCACCGGTATAAACAAGTGCAACAAACATCATGCACACAATGCTCATACTTATTAATGCCACTACTTGAAGATTACCTGTTTTTATAAAGTAGATAGAACAGCTTATATTTGTAATGTTAACGATAATTAATGAAGCGGTGAGTATCGGTGAGTAAACCTTATAATTCAAAAACACGAGTACAGCAATCACCACAATTGATATCCCAATCATGGTAAATAAAGAAAACGCTTTGCGTTGCATGTCTGAGCTATAAACACTGTCGATATTTATTAGACTGAGCCAATTTGGTTTATTCACATTTTTTTTAGTCATTAATTTTATACTTTAAACTTTTGAACCATATTTTCTAAGGCACTAAACTGCTGTTTTAGTTTGGTACATTCGTTAAGCGTGTCATTTAAGTTAGCCTTGCCTTGTATAGAAAGCGCACTAATTGTTTGAATATCAGTATCTAATAACTTAACAACTTGGTTTTGCTCATCTGTTGCACTGGCCACAGAATGATTTGCATCGTTAATTTGCTTAATAGCTTGAATAACATGACTCATTAAATTGCCGACGGCATCTGCTTGTTGTACGCTTTTTTCACTGTCTTGAAGGCTTGTTTTCATAAGCTCTACAGCAAGGTTTGAGCCTTTTTGTAACTGGCTCACCGTGTCTTCAATTTCTTGCGTTGATTGTTGAGTGCGGTGTGCTAATTGGCGTACTTCATCTGCTACAACGGCAAAACCGCGTCCTGCCTCTCCTGCTCTANTTCTATTGCTGCATTGAGTGCCAATAGATTAGTTTGCTCGCTTACACCTTTAATAACTTCAAGCACTTGCCCAATACTGGTTGTGTGTGTATTTAAACTGTTTATAGTTTGCTGAGCTTTCTCCATATTAGCTGAAAGCTGGTGGATGGTTGCAACACTGTGGCTTAATGCTTCTTGGTTTTGTGTTGAGTGCTCATCTGCATTTTTAGCAAGCTGCGAAGCACTCTCTGCATTACTTGAAATATCCATTGATGTAGCTGAAAACTGATTAATAGCCGCTGCAACGCTATCGGTTCGTTTACTTTGATCATCATACATAGACAGTGATGAATGTGTTTGTGATACCAAGCTCTCAATAGCTGTATCTAATTGCTCAGTGGACTCTTTTACTTGATCTATTGAATGCTGAATTTTTTCGATGAAAATATTAAATGAATGACTTAAGTCGCCAAACTCATCATCATTTTCAACGGTTAGACGCCTTGTTAAATCGCCTTCGCCTTGTGCTATATCTTTAATGGCATCATTTAAACGGTTCATAGGCTGCATTAAATAGCGTAATAAAAGCTGCATCATAATAATGATAGCAATGATCCCTATCACCATAAAAACAGCCGCAGTTTGGCCAAAGTTAGAAACGCTGACATACGCTTTATCTTTATCTATAACAACACCTAGGTACCAATCTACATTTTCAATGCCACTAATTTTTGTAAACGAGATAAGTTTAGACTCTCCGTTTATTTCGTATTGGGTAAACTCACTTTGCAAGGGCGTATTAGTACCAAAAATATCTGCTGTATTTTTTAAGTTTAACTTAGCATTAGGATGGCTTAACACTTGACCTTTGTTATCGAGTAAAAAACCATAACCAAGACCTAAAAAATCAATATCGTTGATAATTTTAGTTACAGTTTGCATATCAATATCGGCACCTGCAACGCCGCTAAACTGCCCATTTTGTAAAATGGGTACTACCGCTGAGATTGTAAGCTCGTTAGTTGTTACATCAATATAGGGAGTTGTAAAAGCGGTATTTGATTTGTTTTCGACTAATTTGTACCAAGGCCGAGAGGTCGCATCAAAATCAGCAGGTAAAACGACAGATTGATCGTTTAATATAAACGTGCCGCTGGATTTACCGATATAGGTATTTTTAAAGCTTCCGGCAAGTTCTGCAGTATTTAATTGTGAAAGGGTGAGTGCTTTAGAATCATTAGCTTTGTGGGTTTTAGCTATTGATATAACAATCGCCAACTTTGCATTTAACCAACTCGCTATATTTTGTGAAACAGATTCTGAGTTTTGTTGTAATACTAGGCTTAACTGCTGCTCTGTTTGCTTGCGCATTGCAATGTAGTTATTAAAAGTAAATAACCCTAGCACCAAAACCAAAATTAAAGAGGCTGCAATAGTCACTTTGGAAGTAAATTTCAACGAGTTAAGCATATACATCCTTTTTATTATTTATCTTTATTATCCATACAGTTTTAGCAAAAATTTAGCAAAATGTCCTAATAAATAAGGCTTGCGACTAGATTATTAGATAAAAATAAGGATAAAGGATTAAAAAACAAAAGGCTGTAGGGGGTAACTGACTAATATTGAAATAAGTTATGACTCATATTAATTACTTGTGGAACGTTCCTATTAAATATAGGTTTATAAGTGACTGAATACGTATTCAGTCACTTTTGTATAGTCTGTTATTTCCACTTATTTGCTAAGCGAACAACATTTAATCCGTACCATGCTATAAATACATAACACACCAATGGTACAAAAAAGCTTTGTTGTATATTAACTGTGTCAGCTATAAACCCTTGCAGTAATGGTACAAGTGCCCCCCCTACAATAGCTAAGCATAACCAACCAGAACCCTTACTAGTCAATGATCCTAGTCGCTCGATAGCAACCGAAAATATAGTCGGGAACATAATTGAGTTAAATAAACCAATTGCCAATACTGAATATAAAGCGACGTCACCTTGAGTAAAAATTGTGATCAATAATAGCGCAATAATACTAAATGCATTAAATGCGATAGCCTTAGAAGGCGCTATTTTTTGTAATAAAACAGAGCCAATAAAACGCCCTACCATTGCCCCGCCCCAATAATAACTAATAAGTGCGGCCGCGGTATGCTCTTCAAGCCCTGCTATGTGTGTCTCACCAAAGTAATTTACTAAAAAGCTGCCGATGGCAACCTCCCCGCCTACATAACAAAATATAGCAAGTACACCCATAGTTAAGTGCGGTGCTTGAGTTAATGAACGAGATTCTACTTCAGCGTTATTTTCTTCTTTATGGGCTTCAATTTCTGGAAGCTTTATAAAGGCAAATATAATAGCGATAAGTAATAAGGCGCCAGCAAGCATTAAGTAAGGAACTTTTACAGACTCAGCAGTTGCTGCAGAAGCGGCTAGACTACCTGCGGTACCAAAAAATAATAAACCACCTACATAAGGCCCAACAGTAGTACCAAGCGCATTAAGTGCTTGTGCCAAATTTAAACGAGAAGAAGCTGTTTTTTCAGGCCCAAGAGCAGCAACATAAGGGTTAGCAGAAACCTGAAGTACCGTTACACCAGCGGCAAGTACAAATAAAGCGCCTAAAAATAGCCAATACTCATGTACTACAACAGCAGGGTAAAACAACATACAGCCAATTGAAGCCACAATTAAACCGGTTAAAATCCCTTTTTTGTAACCAAACTGCTTAACTAAAATACCCGCAGGGATAGAAACAATAAAATAAGCACCAAAAAAGCAAAACTGTACTAGCATCGCTTCAAAAAAGCTTAAATCAAATACGCCTTTTAATCGTGGTATTAGTACATCGTTTAAAACAGTAATAAAACCCCATAAAAAAAATAGGGTCGTCATTGCAGTCAGTGGAAACAGGTAATTTTTATTTGGCTGTTCGTTGACCGCGAATGATTGATTTGTATTTATTTCACTCACGTCGTTTTCACTCCATTAACAAGTTGAAAACGATTCTACATGTTTATATATAAATTAGTCAGTGCAACAAAGGAACGTTCCAATTTCATGGTTTGCATTGAGTATTGGTCGTATTGATAATACGGTCTATCTCACCACTATTATGGAACTGATAAAGCCCTTCGTTTATGTCATCTAAGACTAAAAGCCATTTAGGTGTAAGCTTACTAATAGCAAAATATAAAGGATTGTATTGCAAAGAAATGCTTTCTTGCTCAATGGAAGAAAGCAAAGATTGTTTTTCAGGTTTAGTTAAAGAAGAGTAAGTCACTGAGAATTTAAGAACTTGAGGGTCGCCTATAATCAAATCAACACGTTTAGCAACCAGAAGCTGAACAAGTTGTAAATCATCAACAGAGGTAATAACTTCAAACTCAGCATTGTCCATCATAGCATCAAACTCAGGCGTATTTTGATACCCTCGAACAACACCAATCTTTTGCCCTTTAAGCGATTTTAAGTTTCCAGTGAAACGGTCTGAATCGCCTTTCCTTTTTAAAAATGCAATTTCGCCACCTTTAAACGAATTTGATAAACCGAGTAATTCTCGACGTGTTTTACCATTAACATAATCGGAGGGGGCTGTATCTTCTATAAAATATTCAGGCATTAATATATCAGCTTTGCCTAGCTCTACATTTCGTACAGCTCTTGCCCAAGGCAAAAATTCTATATATACGCTGTAGCCCTTACTATTTAGTAGAGCTATTGAAAATTGATAAACCCAGCCTTTATTACATAAATTATTACCAATATAAGGAGGCCAATCGAGTGTGGCTAAATGGAGTGTTTGTTTGGGATTTTTCGCTTCATAGAGCACTCCTGATTTGTGGTAATGTCCAGTTAAAACATGTTGAGTACCATTTTGATAATACTCAACTGATGTTTCAGCAAAACAATTACTACTTGTCAGTAATAATATAAAATAAAACCAGCGCATTTTAGAATCTATTTGTGATTAATCATGTTTTTAAGTTTAGTTACAACTAAACCTTTTGCACTAATAAATCTTAATTAGATGCTTTTTCCCATTTCATTTTATTATTCGTATCACGTGAGCTTATAATTGTTGTATCGCTGCTCTCAACGCCGCCTAATTTAGCTAAGCGATCGTACAAAACAACATTACAGGTAGCCGCTAAGTTCATGCAGCCAATAGTTGGAATATATACCACTTCATCACACCACTTTAAAACGTCTTTTGGTACAGAGCCATCTTCGGGGCCAAATACATAAAATGCATTTTCAGGATGCTTAAACTCAGGAAGTGGCGTTGCCCCTTCAATAAGCTCAATGACAACAACGGTAGCACCCTCTGGTTTTACCGCTTCTAAACTATCAGTTTCGGTTAAAGGGATACGCTCAAGTGCGTTCTTAGTATCGGTATGAAATTTTTTGGCATTTAAGTAACGATTACCGGTAAAAAACACTTGTTTGGCGTCATAACAGCCTGCTGCACGCAATACACCGCCAACATTTGTCGGGCTTTTAGGGTTAATTAAACCAATACTCGCTTTTAACTTATTCATTAATCAGCGTCCTTTGTTGGCCACTCTGCAATGTATAAATCAAAATCATCTAGCTTTACATCACAATCTTTTACTGTTTTGTCTTTTACAGAAATACCTAGCTCATGCATCTTTGTTTTATCGCCACTATTTAATAATGGGTGCCAAGAAGCCAAACCACGACCTTCATGTAGACGACGGTAACTGCAGCTTTGTGGCATAAAAAAGATGTCTTTAAGGTTTTCTTTTGTGAGTTTTACACAAGAAGGAACAAGCGTTTGGCGGTTTTCGTACTCGCTACAACCACAGGTGTTGTTATCAAGATACTGGCATACAATATTAGTAAATATTAATTGTTCACCTTCACGTAACTGATCGGTAGCTGTAAATTCGTCTTCATCTTCGCTATCAATAAACGTATTTAAACAACATTTTCCGCATCCATCACAAATGGCTTCCCATTCGTTTTGACTCATGTCGCTTAAGCTTTTTTTAAGCCAAAATTGTGTATTTGCTAATTGTTGATCAAACATAGTTTACTCGTGCCCCCTAAAGAGCGCGCATTCTACCGTATTGCTGTAAATGGCGCAAAGCCAATACCCTTTCAAAGTACTGGCTTTACGCTACAAATTAACTTTGAGATTTAACCCAACGCTTAATTTTTTCCTCTAAGATTGGCATTGGCAATGCGCCATCAATTAATATTTGCGTATGGAATGCTTTAATATCAAATTTATTACCGAGTTCTTTTTTAGAAAAATCACGTAATTCTTGAATTTTAAATTGCCCTAACTTGTAAGAAAGCGCTTGTCCTGGCCATGCAATATAGCGCTCAACCTCTGCAATTACATCGCTCTTTGCCATAGATGAGTTAGCAAGCATGTAGTCTATACCTTGTTGACGCGTCCACCCTTTTGCATGAAAACCAGTATCAAGCACTAAACGCATTGCGCGTAATTGCTCATCCGATAAACGCCCGTACCACATATAAGGGTCGGTAAATAAGCCTAGCTCTTTGCCTAAGCTTTCTGCGTAAAGCGCCCAACCTTCTGCAAACACAGTGTAACCACCAAATTTACGAAAATCAGGTAAGCCTTCTATTTCTTGTTGAAGTGCTATTTGAAAGTGATGCCCTGGGGCTGCTTCATGAATCGATAAAGTTTCGAGTAAAAATTTAGGCTGCGCTTTTAAGTTATAAGCATTGATATAAAAAATACCAGGGCGAGAACCATCAGGTGCCGGAGATGCGTATGATGCACCTGCTGCCGACTGCGCTCGGTATGCTTCAACTGCTTTTACAACGTAAGGTGCTTTGGGTGCAATGTTAAAAAGCAGAGGCAAACGTGCGTCTATTTTTTTCTTAACGTTTTCATATGCCGCAATTAACTCATCGGGCGTGTCGTAGTAAAATTCATCTGAATCACGTAAATGGTCAAAAAATTCAGATAACTCACCTTTAAATCCTACGGTTTCTTTTACTTTTTTCATTTCGCTTAAAATACGCGACACTTCACTTAATCCAATGTCATGAATTTCATCTGCAGATAAACTAAGCGTCGTGTTTTTCTTAATTTGGTATTCATACCATGCTTTACCGTTTGGTAAGTCACTATAACCAACGCTTTCTCGACTATTAGGAATATACTGATTAGCTAAAAAGTCACTCATGCTTTTATAAGCCGGTACTAAGTGCTGCGTAATCAATTGACGATACTGCGCTGTAATTTTTTGCTTTTGCTGTGCACTAAACGATTCTGGTAATTTTTTAATTGGTCCCCAAAACAGTGAGTCTTCAGCATTTTTAACTACATGAGCCACAAATTGTGGCTGCAGTTTTTCAGCAAGTGGTTTTGGTAACGTAATACCTAGTTTAATGCCTTGCGCCATTGAGCGCTCTACACTGGCAAGCCACTTTACAAAACCTTCGCTGCGCGAGATAAAAGCCGTGTAATCTTCAACTGTATTAAACGGCTGAGCACTTTGACCTGAACCAAAACCTGCAAAGGTGTTATGCGCACCTGCCATTTGGTTAATTGGTAATAAATAATCAGGAAACTGCATGCCTTCTAATTTAAGTGCAAGGTCGCGCTCTAATATTTCAAAACTTAAAAGCGATTGCCCTGTTAACTGTGCTTTATCTATAAAGTTTAAGCGCTGTTGATATTTTTTATAAAAAGCCGCTTTTTTAGCTCTATTTTCTTTTGAAATCTCAGGCGTAAATTGATCGTTAAACTCGTTACGACCATTATACGTTGCGCTAATGGGGCTATATGTGAGCGATTCATCGTAATACTGTGCAACAAGTATATCGAGTTGTTGCTCTGCCGAAAGCTCTGAAACAATACCTGCCGATGCGTTAACTGTGTTTAGCTGCGTACTGGTATTAGTGTTTGTACTAAGCCCAGTATTCATACAGCCACTTAAAGCAAACATAACGCCACTGGCAACTAATGCTAATTTAATTGATTTCATGATAATCCTTTTTAATATCGTTTTTTGATTATGCGCATTAAACCGTGCTTAATAAAGTAATTACGATAGATTGCGTTCATCGTATTAAATTTGCACTTTTATCTGAGCTTGTTACATTTCTATTAATTCAAATATGACTTAAAAGAAAAATAAAATGAAAAAACAACTACTCAGCACCTCTATTGCCTTACTTTGCTTAACCACTTTTAATACCCATGCCGTAACATACCTATCGGCTAAAGCCATGGTTGATGTTGAAGATGGCAAACTCATTAAATCGCCCTTGATTACTATTGATGATGGCGTGATCACTAATATTGAACAAAATAAAAAACCAACGCTGGTTAAAGGTGATAAACATATTCAACTACCTGATTTAACCCTTATGCCTGGTTTAATGGACATGCATGTGCATTTAACAAGCGACCCTACGGTTCCACGCAGCGAACGTTTAGGCCAGTCAGTACCGCGTATGGCGATTAAAGCCGCTTATTTTGCTAAAAAAACATTAGAAGCCGGATTTACAACATTACGTAATGTTGGCGCTGAAGGTTACAGCGTTATAGCGGTACGTGACGGTATAAATGCGGGTGACATAGTTGGCCCTCGTATTTGGGCTGCGGGGCCATCACTTGGAATTACTGGTGGGCACTGTGATAACAACCGACTACCTCCTGAGCTTAAATACACTTCAAGCGGTGTTGCCGACGGTCCGTGGGCTGCCCGTATAAAAGTACGCGAAAACATTAAATACGGGGCAAACGCTATTAAGTTTTGCGCCACAGGTGGCGTATTTTCAAAAGGGACTAAAGTAGGTGCACAGCAGTATTCTTTTGAAGAAATGAAAGCCATTGTTGATGAAGCCCATATGCGTGATTTACCAGTTGCAGCTCATGCACACGGTACAAGCGGGATTAAAACAGCTATTAAAGCAGGTGTTGATAGCGTAGAGCACGCCAGCTTTTTAGATGACGAGGCCATAGCCCTTGCAAAAGAACACGGTACTTGGCTTTCTATGGATATTTACAATACCGAATACACACTAACTTATGGCGAGCAAAACGGCGTAGACGAAGAAAATCTAAATAAAGAACGCCAAGTGTCGAAAAAGCAACGTGATAGCTTTAGCCGGGCTGTTAAAGCGGGCGTTAAAATGGTATTTGGTACCGATGCAGCAATTTACCCGCACGGAGATAATGCAAAACAGTTTAGCCGCATGGTTGAATTTGGCATGACAGAACTGCAAGCCATTCAAGCATCCACAATTAATAGCGCTAAGTTATTAAAAATGGATGCTCAGTTAGGACAAATTAAAACCGGATTTGTAGCTGATATCATTGCTGTAAAAGCAAACCCTCTTAAAAATATTAAAACCTTAGAGTCAGTCCCCTTTGTAATGAAAGCCGGTGTTGTTTATAAAGATTAATTGTAAACGTTAAGGCGTGTTGACCTTTGAAAATTACAATTCTCTCGTTTAGTAAGGCTAAGATTACTTAGTCTTACTAGCCCTTAATTCACATAAAAGGAACAATATAACCTTATAAAACTTCATCATTGATTATAAATCATCCAAACAGTTCTATTTAATCAAAAAAAGTGAACTTTTTATTCACTTTAAAAACAATAACCATTATCATTCGCGAAAATTCAATAACGCGAATAGTTATCACTCTATGAAACCGTTTAAGTACTCTCTTATTACTCTTGCTTGTTTAAATGCAAATATGGCATTTGCCCAAAATACTACAGCTGACTCTGATATTGAACGCATCAGCGTATACGAAAAACAAAACCGCGTGGTGATGAGCTCTGGTCTTGCTACTAAATCAGACATGTCTTTAATGGAAACACCTGCACCGGTTGTTATTATTGACCGTGAACTTATTGAATCTCAAGGTGTAGATAGCCTGCAAGATTTAGTTAGAAACGTAAGTGGTTTAACACAAGCAGGTAATAACTACGGTATTGGTGATAACTTAGTAATTCGTGGTTTAGATGCAAACTATACCTACGATGGTATGTATGGTGGTGCAGGCCTAGGTAATACATTTAACCCGACTCGTTCACTTACAAATGTTGAATCTGTTGAGGTTTTAAAAGGCCCAGCAACGGGTTTATATGGCATTGGTAGTGCGGGTGGCGTAATTAACCTAATTGAAAAAAAACCAGAGTTTGAAGAAAAACACAAAGTATCGGCTGAGATTGGCCAGTGGGATAGCTATTCATTAGCGTTTGATAGCACTAACGCTATAACAGATGATTTGGCCTACCGTGTGATGGCTAAAACAGCGTCAAGTGACGGCTTTCGCGATTTAAAAGAAGATCGCGACGAAATTTATACCTCGCTTAAATACGTGCTTAACGACAAACAAAACATCATGCTTTCTTCAGCCTATATAAAAGACGAAATAGCGGTTGATTCTATCGGTCACCCTATTCGTATTTACAACGCAGAAACTGCAAACGGTTTAAGCGCGGGTGAAGTAACCGGTGCAGATTTAGTAAACGATCCGACAGGAAGCGGCGTACAGTTAAGTGATGCACAACGCGACCAGCTAGCTAACTCATTATCAGCATCAGATGGCTTAACGCCATATAGCTTTGGCACAAACGGTATAATTTCGCCAATGGCTGATGCTAACGAAGGTGAGGAGCTGCGTTTTAAATTAACGCATAACTATTACATTACTGACGATTTGTTTTTAAACCAGCAACTACAGTACCGTAACTACACATCAAGTTTTGCTCGCCAAACAGGTGCATATAACTACGTTTACTCTACTCGTGATGGAATTATTAATAACGACCCTCGTGCTCCATTAGTTGAAGACGGTGTACTTTATCCATATGCAGCACGCCGCCAAGAATACCGCCAAGTAGAAGCAGATGAAAAATCGTGGCAGTACTTTTTAGATTTACGTTATGACTTTATGCTAGGCGACGTAGATAACGAATTACTTGTTAACGCCAACTACGAAGATAGAGATATTCGTTTTAAACAATTCTCAATTTGGGATCAAGATTACGTACTCACAAACGATGCTGGTGATGTAACCTACCAAGGATCATTGCCATATATTTACGATATAAGAGAACCAAATTGGCCATCTGGCAACTTTGATGACTTCGATCCACTTAAAACCAGCGACTACAATAAAAAAGTACAAGCATGGGGTTTAGGCATTCAACATGTTGGTTATCTTACTGAAGAGCTTACAACGCGTATTGGTGTAGCATATAACCGCATTGAGCAAACTTACGAGCACTTTGGTGTAGATGAGCGCTATAGCTCGAGCCGCGCAGAGCCAACACCTGAAGCGAGTACATCAGATTCTGGCTTAACGTATAACCTGGGTGTCACATACCAGCCATCTGAAGATTTATCTGTATTTGTAAATCATTCAAAAGGTCGTACTGCATACAGTGTATTAGGCTCTGTTGCGGGTAATGAAGCAGACAGAGAAGATTCTGAATCAATAAGTAACGATTTAGGTTTTAGATTCAAAGCGTTTGATGATCAACTACTGGCTTCTGTTGTTATATTTGAAAGCTCTCGTACTAATTTAGAATACGCAAATCCACTTTATGACGCGTTAACATCAGGCTCAAATGTGCCTGAAAGCTATTATGATGGTAAAGAAGAAACAACAGGTATTGAACTTGATTTAAACGCTTACTTAAATGATAAATGGAAAGTTAACGTAAACGGTATTTATCAAGATGCACGTGACAAGAGTAACCCTAATAGCAGCAGTTATGATACACGCCAAAAAGGTGTGCCTTACGTAACAGCAAGCACATGGGTAACTTACTACGCAGATATGTTTAACTTACCTGAAGCTGTGAATATAAGTGGTGGTATTACCTTTGTAGATAACAGAAGTACTAATTCGAGTTCGTTCTCGATTCCTGATGGTTATGTACCAAGTTACACGACTTACGATACAGCGGTATCGTACACCACTGATAAATGGCATATGCAGTTAAACTTAAATAACTTGTTTAATAAAAAGTATTACTCAAAAGCTATGTTTTTAGGTGGCATGCCAGGCGAAGAGCGTAATGCAAAACTAAGTTTTAGTTACACGCTTTAACTAGTTAACCTGAACTCTGGATAATAAATCTATCTCAAGCAGCTATTTTCAGCGCTCACTACGTTGAATTTACTTGCAATAGGCCAGCTATTGACGCGTAAATTCGCCTTGTTTTCACTGAAAATCTCTGGCTAGAGAAAATAAATTTAAATATCGCTATAATTCAATACGTTGGTAAATCTCTTAACCAGAGGTCAGGTTAGTTAAATACTTAAAAAGCACGGTTTGTATTTTCACAAGCCGTGCTTTTTTGCTATGGCTATTTAATTAAATAGTAACCACTATGCGACCGTTAATTTCACCTTTGAGCATATCGTCAAAAATTTCGTTAATATCCTCTAAGCGTTTTTCTTCTATGATTGCTTTTACTTTACCTTGAGCGGCAAATTCCAAGCATTCTTGCAAATCTTTACGCGTACCAACGATAGATCCCACTACTGACACGCCATTAAGCACAGTATCAAAAATAGGAAGCGGCATAACCTCTGGAGGTAATCCCACTAATACACACTTACCACCACGGCGAACACTTTTATAAGCTTGTTCAAACCCAGCTTTTGACACCGCAGTACACACAACGCCATGTGCGCCACCTACTTGTTCAAAAATAGCTTCGCTAGGAACCACCTCTTTAAAATCGAGGGTTATATCTGCGCCAAGCTCTTTAGCAAGCGCGAGTTTTTCTTTACCTGTATCAACAGCTATTACATTAAAGCCCATTGCTTTAGCGTATTGCACGGCTAAATGCCCAAGACCACCCACACCAACAATCGCTACCCATTGCCCAGGTTTAGCACCGGAAACTTTTAATGCTTTATACGTTGTAACACCTGCGCAAAATAACGGAGCAGCTTCTGAAAATCCAAGACCTTCTGGTATTTTTACAACGTAATCGCCATGTGCTAAACAATACTCTGCATAGCTACCATCTATAGAATAGCCAGTATTGTGCTGCGATAAGCACAGTGTTTCTTTACCATCTAAGCAAAACTCACAGTGTCCACAAGCGCTGTAAAGCCAAGGCACACCAACTCTGTCGCCAACTTTTAAGTGCTTAATGTTACTACCAACTTTGTCAATAACACCGACACCTTCATGCCCTGGTACTAATGGCATTTTTGGCTTTACCGGCCAATCACCATGACAGGCATGTAAATCGGTATGACAAACACCACAAGCGGCTATTTTAACTAAAACGTCGTTTATTCCAACCTCAGGAATTGGCAGATCTGTTATTTGTAATTTACCTTTGTATTCATTATTAATTGCAGCTTTCATAGTCATTCCATCGTATTTGAAAAAATAAAAAAAAGGATTTATTTACGTATTGTTGTGTACAACATACCCCAATATAGATGTATAAATATTAATCTAAATCATACTTTAGTCGTTAAAAATAATTTATTAACTGGCTAAGAACTTGCTATCCAAAATGAGCGTGCTAGCATTTACTTTCTGAAATTACTGAAAGTTACTAAGCTATGAGTTTATCCGAAAAGAATTTTGCCTTCGTAATGCATTGTGGTGAGATGGGCAGCCGCTGGGGATTCAATCGTACAATTGGGCAAATGTGTGGTTTGCTGATTATTACTAAAAATCCTATGACAGCAAATGAGATTGCAGATGCGCTTAGTATTTCTCGCGGTAATGTAAGCATGGGTATTAAAGAGTTGCAATCGTGGCAATTAATTAAAGTGCAGCATATTCCTGGCGATCGAAAAGAGTACTACGCCCCTGCTGGTGATATTTGGGATATGGCTAATCGCGTATTTGAAGAACGTAAAAAACGTGAGATTGACCCTACCTTAAGCTTGCTGCGTGATAACCTGTTAGATGAAGCTGTGAACGAGGATGAACTTTATGCCCAAAAACAAATGGGTGAAATTCATAACCTACTTGAAACCGTCACTAAATGGTCATCAGAGCTGCAACGTTTAACGCCAGAGCAACTTAATAAACTGATGAAGCTAGGTTCAGGAATTGGTAAAGTTATTGACTTAAAAGATAAGATATTCAAAAAAGAATAAAGCCGCAATTGCGGCTTTATTTATATGCACGTTTTAAAAATTAGATTTTTGGATAACCAATTCTATCCGACAAATAACCTACGCTAGTAGCGAAGTAATACGAGCGATTCCAGTGCATAAACACTTTGTAGTTATCGTACGCTAAGTACATCCGGCCATTTATATCATCAGGCATAACCAGTGCAGCACGTACGTCTACATTAGGTAAATCAGACCCATCAGCTTTACGAACTCCTAGTGCTTGCCAATCAGCTAATGAGCGCTCTGAGTCATTCCAATATTCTAACCACTGCTTACGTGTTTTAGTACCGCGTACTAAAACGTATTTACTGTCAAAGTTTTCAGGTAATTGAACTTGGCGACCCCACGTAAGAGAGTCGTTCCACCCTTCTTGCTTTAGATAATTAGCAATTGAGGCAAAAGCATCTTCCTTTGTAGTCCAAATATCTTTGCGACCATCATTATTGTAATCAATCGCATAAGCGTTGAACGATGTAGGCATAAATTGTGTTTGCCCCATAGCACCTGCCCACGACCCTTTAAATTTATCTAAGGTAATGTGGCCCGATTTTAAAATATCCAGTGCAGCCCAAAGCTGGCGTTTATAAAGCGCTTCTCGGCGTCCATCAAAAGCAAGTGTAACAAGTGAAGAAATAACATTGTGACCACCTTGAATGGTGCCAAAGTTACTTTCAAGTCCCCAAAGTGCCACTATAAAACGAGCTTGTACACCAAACTCTTTAGCAACTCGTTCAAGCACATCTTTATTTTCTGCATAAAGTTTGCGAGCGCGGTCAATTTTCCATTGTGGTACACGTTTTGGTAAATAAGTTTCAAGCGTTTCTTTTACTTCTGGCTGGTTTTTATCAGCCGACACCACTTTTTCTTTATACGTTGCTGTTGCAAAGGCATCATCAATAAGCTTAGCTTCATAACCTTTAGCTATAGCTTCTTGCTTTAAATTAGTTAAATATGTTTGAAACTCGGCTTGTGTTTTAGCCATTACAGAGCCGCTCAAGCAGACTCCACATAATAAAACGGTCAGTTTTTTAATCACTATCAACTCCATTTTCTTTTCGTAATTGGCTTAGCAAGTTTTCCTCTGGCGGTGGAATTTGTAAATAGAAGCCTTTATCAGGATTTGATAATGCTGCTTTTACAGTTTCTAAATCGGCCCCACCTAAACGTTCACGTTTTGCTAAGTTTATGATCATAACGTAATGAGGTTGACCAAACATGGTCATTAAAGGTTCCGGAACTTTACTAAAATCATCTCTTTTTTCAACAAATAAGAAGGTATCCGCTTTTTTCTTACTTTTATATACAGCAGTGAGCATTATGACCCTA
Organism: Pseudoalteromonas sp. TAE56; assembly: GCF_000497955.1. Lineage (NCBI taxonomy): Bacteria > Pseudomonadati > Pseudomonadota > Gammaproteobacteria > Alteromonadales > Pseudoalteromonadaceae > Pseudoalteromonas > Pseudoalteromonas sp. TAE56. The sequence continues at coordinate 10,269 of NZ_AUTN01000059.1, read as the reverse complement.
TAAATTCTTGCTTAACAATGCCGCACACTATAACATGAGAGTAATAATAAGTTAGAAAATTTAGATTAGAAATTTCAATAAAGGCCTTATTCAGCCTACGTTTATCTAACATTGATTTTTAATCAGACAATTCAATTGAGCGTGTATGTCGGACCAAATTTTTGAGTTAAAAGGGAATCTTTTTACGTTATCAGTTTTGCACCTATATAGTACTGATATAGCCCTTCTAGCAGAACAGTTGTATATAAAAATAGCCCAAGCACCTAGATTTTTTGAGGGTGCTCCTATTGTTGTTAACTTACTTGAAGTTAAAAACAGCCCACTCGATTTTGTGCACTTAAAATCGTTGATTGAACGTATGAGCTTTAATGCGGTTGGTGTGTGTAATGGTTCTGATGAACAACATGCCCAAGCTAAAGCGGCTGGTTTATCTGTTTTAAACTATTCACAAGACGTTAAGAGCGAACCTGTTAAACAAGAGGCTAATACGTCTATTGTAGAAAAAACAGTGCATTTGCCGGCTCAGATTATTAGCGGCACCGTTCGTTCTGGCCAACAAGTTTATGCAAAAGACCGTGATTTAATAGTACTTGGTGCAGTAAGTCACGGCGCTGAAGTAATTGCCGATGGTAATGTACATATTTATGGCACGTTACGCGGTCGCGCTATTGCAGGCGCAAAAGGTTTTAAAAAAGCACACATTTTTTGCCAAAAACTTGAAGCCGAATTGGTTTCAATAGATGGTAACTACTGGATCAGTGATTCACTACAAGGTGAACATTGGGGAAATGCGGTGCAAATACAACAAAAAGACGAATCATTAGAAATTTCAGCTTTGGTTAAAGGATAAATCTCATGGCAAAAGTAATTGTCGTTACCTCTGGTAAAGGCGGTGTTGGTAAAACAACATCAAGTGCTGCAATTGGCACAGGCTTAGCGTTAAAAGGCTATAAAACAGTTATTATCGACTTTGATATTGGTTTACGTAACTTAGATTTAATTATGGGTTGTGAACGCCGTGTTGTTTATGACTTTGTAAACGTAATAAATGGTGAGGCAAACCTTAACCAAGCGCTTATTAAAGATAAACGTGTAGATAAATTATTTTTACTACCCGCTTCACAAACTCGTGATAAAGACGCATTAACACGTGAAGGTGTTGAACGCGTACTAAACGAATTAAAAGAAGACTTTGATTACATTGTATGTGATTCACCAGCAGGTATAGAAGCTGGCGCTATGATGGCAATGTACTTTGCTGACGAAGCAATTGTGACAACAAATCCAGAAGTGTCGTCAGTTCGAGATTCGGATCGTATTTTAGGTATTTTACACAGCAAATCAAAACGTGCTGAAGAAGGCCTAGAAAACATTAAAGAACACTTACTATTAACACGCTATAATCCTAGTCGTGTTGAAAAAGGTGAAATGCTATCGGTAGAAGATGTGCAAGATATTTTGTCAATCCCACTATTAGGTGTTATTCCTGAATCGCAAGCTGTATTAAGTGCTTCAAACTCAGGCCAACCTGTTATATTGGATACAGAATCTGATGCAGGCCAAGCTTATTCTGATGCAATTAACCGCTTACTAGGTGAAACCGTCGATTTTCGCTTCTTAGACGTTGAGAAAAAAGGCTTATTTAAACGGATTTTTGGAGGTTAACGTGTCTTTACTTGACTACTTCCGCTCAGAAAAGAAAAACAGTGCGTCACTAGCAAAAGAGCGATTGCAGATCATTGTCGCGCACGAGCGTTCTCAACGAGGAACGCCGGATTACTTACCACAATTAAAACAAGACATTTTAGATGTGATCCGTAAATACGTGAACGTAAGTACCGATGCAGTTCAGGTTCAGTTTGATCAGAACGAAGACGATTTAGCCGTACTTGAGCTAAACGTTACACTACCTGATGAAGAAAAGAAGTAATTGAAGAAAGGGCGCTTTATAAGCGCCCTCTTTATTTTCGCAATAACTTTCTAAATACCTACGTTTTAATCCCCTTCGTGCAACTAAAACTTTTTAACTATGTAACACAAAAACTATAGATAATACCAATTCGCTTAATTAAGTGATCTATTTTGAGGATCGAAAAACGTGTTGATAGCTAGGCAAAAAAATCGCTATTTAGTTGTTCTAAAAGAGATTTTTTTAACACAGGTAACGACACGTTTAGCGCCGCAAAATGATTAAGTATTATTGCGGATTGGTATAAGTATTACACAGTTAAAGAAAACATTTAGCCTTAAGTATCCCATTCTTTTAAAGCGTCTTTAACATAGGTATATCGCCAAGAACTAAGTAAATCTGGCTTTATATGACTCTGTTTTTGCTCATTAGTTAGCTTCCAATTCCAACTAATCAATTGATTTACCTGCTTTTTAGAGGCCATAACATCTTCAGGTATATTGTGCTCTTTAGCTACTTTAGTGATTTTTTGTTTTATATCTTTTGCTACTTTTTTATAAGTAGGAAAATCAATTAAGCGCTTAAGTACATCAGGATGCTGAGCATCAGGAACTGCTTTGGCAACTTCAATACACTTTATTATGTCTACACCAGAGCGATTAACTTCAATTGCTTCAACTCCTGGAATTTGACGTAGAGCGTTTAAACTTGAAGGACCACGTTTGGCAATTTCAGTCATGTTATGTTCTTTTAACACAAAATTAAGCGCCAAATTTTTCTTGATAGCTTTATTTCTTCGCCATACAGCAAGCTCTTTTAACACCGCTAATTCGTGCGGTTTAAGTTGCCATGCATTTTTAATATCTTTATATAAAAGCTCGTCGGGTGTTTGAAATGCACGTTTTTTTGCAATCAATTCACTTTCGTTTATTACAATGTCAAAGAAACCAGCCGCATTGATACGGTCGATGATCTGCTCAAAACACGGTAATAAGTAAAAAGTATCAGCAGCAGCGTAGTCTAATTGTTTTTTTGTTAACGGACGTTGCAGCCAGTTAGTGCGTGACTCGCTTTTATCTATTTCAATACCTTGCAGTTCTTTTACCATAAGAGCAAAGCCCATACAGTTACCTTCACCGAGTAACTGCAACGCAAATTGTGTATCAAATAATGGAGCTGGAACGAACCCTGCGTATTTTTGAAAAACTTCAATATCTTCAGAAGGAGAATGCAGTACTTTTAAAACAGCAGGATCTTTAAGTATTTCCCAAAAATCAAATAGTGAAAGTTCAGCTAATGGGTCAATAAGCGCTAAATGCTCACCATCAAAAACTTGGATAAGTGCAACTTCTGGATACAAAGTGCGACGACGCATAAACTCAGTATCAATAGCTAAAATAGGCTTATTTTTTATTTGTTCAACAAAAGTATTAAGTTGATTTTGGGTTTCGATCAATTGGTATTGCACTTAATCTCCTACAATAAAAAAGCCGACATATGTCGGCTTTTTTATAGGTTGCTAATCTTTCAAGGCTCTTCGGAGTATCTTACCTACGTTAGTTTTAGGTAACTCATCCCTAAACTCTACCAGTTTGGGGACCTTGTAATTAGTTAAATTATCACGACAGTGACTTATTATATCTTTTTCAGTTAAAGAAGGGTCTTTTTTCACAACAAAAACTTTAACTTGTTCACCACTTACATCGTGAGGAATACCAATAGCTGCTACTTCAAGCACACCTTCGTGCATAGCCACTACTTCTTCAATCTCATTAGGGAAAACATTAAAGCCAGATACAATGATCATGTCTTTTTTACGATCTACAATAAAGAAGAAACCTTCGTCATCATAAGTCGCAATATCACCTGTAGCAAACCAGCCATCTTTTAAACATTCAGCGGTTGCATCTGGTCGTTTGTAATAGCCAACCATGACTTGCGGGCCTTTAACACAAAGCTCGCCAGGTTCACCTTTAGCGGCTTCTTCGCCATTATCTAAAACTAATTTAATATCAGTGTTCGGTGCAGGTAAACCAATAGAGCCATTATATGCTTTCAAGTCAAAAGGGCTAATAGTAACTAAAGGAGAACATTCTGTAAGGCCATAACCTTCCATCAGTTTTGACCCCGTCACTTTTTGCCATTTTTCAGCAACAGGACGTTGAACGGCCATACCGCCGCCTAAAGACATTTTTAAATGGCTAAAATCAAGTTCAGCAAAACCTGGTGTGTTTAATAAACCATTAAATAATGTATTAACACCGGTAATAGCTGTGAAATTGTGTTGACCCAGCTCTTTAACAAACCCTGGCATATCTCGTGGGTTTGTAATTAATATGTTTAAACCGCCGTACTTCATAAACGTTAGGCAGTTAGCTGTTAAAGCAAATATATGATAAAGAGGCAGTGCAGTAACAACAACTTCTTCACCACGGTTTAACACTTTGTCTAAACAACCTGAAACTTGCTCAAGGTTACCAACCATATTGCCATGGCTCAGCATTGCTCCTTTAGATACACCTGTTGTACCACCGGTGTACTGTAAAAAAGCAAGATCAGACAAGCTCATTTCAGGACGTGTATATTTAGCTTCATCTGCAGCTAAAACGTCTGAAAATTTAATTGTGTTAGGCAAGTTGAACTTTGGCACCATTTTTTTAATGTGCTTCACAACAAAATTAACTATGTGCTTTTTAAGCCCGCCTACCATGTCGCCTACTTGCGTTACTACAATATGTTTAACATCAGTATGGGCAAGTGACTTTTCAAGTGTGTCAGCAAAGTTTGCTAGGATGAAAATAGCAGTAGTGTCAGAGTCTTTTAGCTGATGCTCTAATTCACGCACAGTGTAGAGAGGGTTAACATTAACAACGACACAACCTGCACGTAAAACACCTAAAATTGTGACTGGTGTTTGTAGTAAGTTAGGCATCATTACGGCAACTTTGTCGCCTTTTTTGAGACCTAAGTCATTTTGAATATAGGAAGCAACTTTTTTTGTTGCTGTATCTATTTCATCGTAAGACATCGTTTTACCCATATTCGTAAATGCAGGTAAATCGGTGTAGTCACTAAAACTTTTTTCGAACACTTCGAGTAACGAGTTGTAATGCTCAGGATCGATTGTTTCAGGCATACCCTCTGGGTAGCGCTTAAGCCAGATTTTTTCCACTCTTAGCCCCTGTTTATAATTATATTTTTATTAACCTTAATCTAAGTAAGGCGCTTTAACAATTGAGCAAATACTCTAATGCAGGAATAATCCCACATTTAACACATATTTACAATTAACATGCACCATTTTGCAGCATAAAGTCTTGAATATGCTCAAAACAGTGTTCACTGCTTTGCATGTGGCAATGATGCCCACCATCTACATTAATGACCTTCAAGCTATTGTAATAACTAATATACTTTGCCAAATTTTGTTTTACAAACGAATAACCTTCGTTACCTAAAATTAATTGACATGGTGCAATTAAATCTTTTATTGCACCAATACATTGCGCTTCATCAAACCTAAAACCTGAGTGATTTTTGAGCTTTGGATCTGTTGTTAGCGCAAAACCATCTGAAACCTGTTTAATATTTCGTTGCATTAAGAGCTTAATAAGCTCGCTATTCAAATCGGTTGTTTGAGCACGAGCTTCATAAATAAGTTCTTTCGACTTATAAATTCTCGACTTTTTATTTTTTAAACGCGCTCTATTTAGTACTGCACTTTGTAACTGTTCACACACACCTTCACTAGGGGTTGTAACACAACCAATTCCCTCAATAAAGGTAACAGACTCTACATAATCGCTAAAGCAGCTAGCAAAAAGTCCTGCAACCATAGCGCCCATGGAATGACCTACTAAATGTACTTTTTTAACACCAAGGGCATTTATAAGTTGGTACACATCATCAATATAATCAACAAAATAATAGTGTGCATCATCACTTCGCCAAGATGATAAACCGTGCCCAACGAAGTCAATACAGTACCACGTGTGCTTTGGGTTAACGTTGTTTAACATTGGCATAAAGCTATGGCAGTTGTCTAACCACCCATGCAACGCTATTACTATTTCGTTCCCTGAACCTACTTTTAAGCCATGGATATTTAAATTATTGGTTTCAATATTAAATGGCTGCACGGTAAGTCCTTTATTAATTTAGAGCATCATTATTTATAGCATACAAGTTGTCAGACCACTAACTTAGAAAATGGTGCCAAATTCACGATTTAATTATCTTCGTGATGACAAAATAAGCAAAGCATAATAATTAAACATAACATTATTAATAACTTAAAATAAAAACAACAAACTAACCGTTTTTAATAAGCTTGCTCTGTATGTATTTTGAACAATTTAAAAGTGACGGCATTGTATATACTTAACTTATAACTAGTATAATTTAAATAAATAGAACTAACAGCGTTAACTATAATTCTATGTATATAAAATCAAAGTATAAATTATAAATATCTCAGATATTCATTTATTTATCATCCTATCTGTATACAATATCAGCGGCTATTAAATAAGGTACACTCATAAGGTACAACCATGAAAAAACAGATCAGCTTATTGGCACTTTTATGCACCGCTTCTGGTGCTTACGCAGAATCAGCACCTAAAAATGTAATTTATATGATTGGTGACGGCATGGGTCCGGCTTACACCACGGCTTATCGCTATTTTAAAGATGACCCTGCAACAAAAGAAGTAGAAGGCACGGTTTTTGACACTATTTTAAAAGGCATGGCTCACACCTACCCTGATGACCATACTTATGTAACAGACAGCGCAGCGGGTGCTACAGCGCTTAGTAGCGGCCATAAAAGTTATAATGGTGCAGTTGCTGTAGATACAGATAAAAAGCCAGTTAAAACCATGCTTGAAATGGCAAAAGAGCGCGGTATGACAACTGCGCTTGTTGTAACGTCACAAATAAACCATGCAACACCTGCTAGCTTTACAGCTCACAATGAATCTCGTTACAACTACGATGATATTGCCAACGATTATATTGATAATAAGATTGCTGGTAAATTACCTGTTGATTTAATGCTAGGTGGCGGTACTAAATATTTTATTCGTGACGACCGTAATTTAGTTGAAGAATTTAAAGCGGCAGGTTACCAATACGGTGACGATATTAATAATCTGGGACAAATTACACAAATACCTNCCTGCCATAGGTTTGTATGCAAGCAAAGGCTTGCCATTTGCCCTTGATATGAATCCAACTCGCCTTACCCAGTTAACATCTAAAGCGCTTGGTTTACTAGATAACCAGAACGAAGAAGGCTTTTTTGTGATGATTGAGGGCAGCCAAATTGATTGGTGTGGTCACTCTAACGATATAGCGTGTGCGATGGCTGAAATGGACGACTTTGCTAAATCAATCGAAAAAGCAAAAGCGTATGTTGATAAAAATAAAGACACTATACTTGTAGTTACAGCCGATCACTCAACGGGCGGCTTAACAATTGGTTCGCATGGCCAATTTAAATGGGAAACAGACGTAATTAAAGGTGTTAAGGCAACGGCTAGTAAGTTAACAGACAGACTTATGGAGTCTAAAGACTTAAAACCAGTATGGACTGCTAACACCAATATTGAATTTACAACTGAAAACAAAATCAAACTTGAGCAAGCTAAAAAAATGGGCGAAAAAGCGCTTAATTTAGCTGTTAAAAGTATTATTAGTGATGCAAGCTTTACTGGCTGGACAACTGGCGGACACACCGCTGTAGACGTTCAAGTATTTGCCTATGGCAAAGGCAGTGAGCAATTTATCGGCTCACAAAATAATACTGATATTGCAGATAAGCTGATTGGCTTTATTGAGCAGTAAGTTTCACCTCGTTTTGAACACAAAAAGCCCGAACACATGTTCGGGCTTTTTATTGAATTTTATCGCTGTATTTATCTAAAACGCTCAATTAAGCTTTAAGCATATATATCAACGCCTATTAAATTTTGTACTTCGGCTCTGCGTTCTAAATTAGCAAATTCAGTATAAGTAGAAATCGCTTTACTTACTTGAGCTGTCGGTTGATCGTAAATTGTTTGGCTGTATTCATTGCTTTTAGCACTGCTTTTAAACAGTTGATTAGCTAGTTCGACACCCTCGACACTGCTTTTTACATAATCGGTATTCGTTTTTTGAGCAGCCGGCTGGTCTAATAAACTCTGTGGTTTATTAGTAACAACTTTAGCAGGGCTAACCCTACCCGGAATATCTCCGGTAAAAAAACCTGAACCAATAGGCAGCGTCATTACGCGTCTCCAACCTTAATATTGCATAAAATTATGATTTAAAAACAACCAATTTGCAAATAATATGATTACTCACGCCCTGGTAGCTTTTTCCACGTTACCGTATCTCGCACATATTTAGGTTGAGCGTCACTCGCTTTTACAACGTCACCCGCTAAAAGCGCGGCTTCAACATGCGCTAACATATAACGCGCATCAGGCAATGTAATATCAGTATTAATTGTCACATTTTCAAAGTCATTTAGCGCATCAGGATAGGTTTTAAAGCCCGTGCCCACAGCTACAGATGGCTCAGTGGTCGCTATATAGTCATTATTTAGTAAATCAGGTTTTATAACGCATTCTTGGTTAACTAAAAGCATTAGATTATTTTGCACTTGGTAATGTGCAAAGTATATCTCCCCCATGCGGGCATCTATGCTTGGGTAAACACTAAGGCTACCATTTTGTTCAAACGCTTGTTGCGCCATAATAGCCAAAGTAGACACACCTACAAGCGGCAAATTAGTTGAATACGCTAAACCTTGCGCTATAGCTACACTAATACGTACACCAGTAAAACTGCCCGGGCCTTGTCCAAAACCAATGACATCTAAGTCTTTTAATTTACAGTTTGCTTTAGTTAATAGCTCATCCACAAGTGGAAGTATTTTTTGGCTATGTTGCTGCGGACATTCTTCAAAATGATGAAACGTTTGGCCCTGAAAATGTAAAACAATTGAAAGTGCTTCTGTTGAAGCATCAAGGGCAAGAATATTACTTTTGATCATTTTAGTACTCTAGTTAATTTGTTTTAAAAATGTATTGGCATCTTCTAAGCTTCGCGTGCGGCGCATCGGCGGTAAGCTTTTCAAAAATACTTGGCCATATTGGCGTGTAACTAAGCGATTATCGCATATTACAAGTACGCCTTTGTCTTTACTATCTCGAATTAAACGCCCTACACCTTGTTTTAGCGCAATAACAGCCTGCGGTAATTGTATGTGTGAAAAAGGGTCTTTTCCCTGCATTTGGCAATCTTGCATTTTAGCTTGTAGCAATGGATCGTCAGGAGCTGCAAATGGCAATTTGTCTATAATAACACAGCTTAACGTGCTGCCGCGTACATCAACGCCTTCCCAAAAAGAAGCCGTGCCGAGTAATACCGCATTACCATGGCGGGTAAATTTCTCTAAAATAATACGCTTAGACATTTGCCCCTGCATATAAACTGGGTAGTCTATTTGTGTAGTGAGCCCTTCGGCCACCAAGTGCATCATTCGATAGCTCGTAAATAATACAAAACAACGCCCTTGTGCTGATTTTATAAGCTCAAGCGTGAGTTTTACAATTGCGTGCGGCATATTATCAGCGTGCGATTCGGGTAAGTAACGCGGTAAACACAGCAGCGCCTGATTAGGGTAATCAAACGGACTATCTACCATCATGCTTTGCTTTGGTTTTAAACCAAGGCTTGCATTAAAGTGCTCTAGTTTGTTGTCGACCGAAAGTGTTGCCGATGTAAATACAAAGCCTGCGCCTGTGTCTTGCATCATTTGAGCAAATTTAGCTGATACATTTAATGGTGTTATATTAATAGTTAAATAACGGCGCGTTGTTTCATACCAGTAACTAAAACCAGTTTGAGCCGTATCAAAAACCCGTTCTAACTGCCCTTTAAATGCCAATGCTCGCTCAAACGGGTGCTCTATTTTATCGCTTCTATCCAAACAGAGTTTGAGTACTTGATAGACAAAGTCTAAATCACTAATGACGCGGTGGAGCGCCGCACATATTTGTTTATCGCTTAGCTTTTCTCGCCAATCGCCTCTACTGCCATCAACACCAAACTGCAATCGTAAATCAGCAACGCTCGTCTCAAGCTTATTTAAACTTTTACCAAGTTGTAGCATATCGGGTATTTCGGCTCTATATATAGCACGTAAATCATTGATTAAATCCACCAGCTTTTTAGTGCTTACACTCTCACCAAAATAATCACTGGCAATTTCACTTAACTGATGCGCTTCATCAAATATATAAGCATCTGCTTTTGGCATTAGCTCAGCAAAGCCACTTTCTTTTACAGCCATATCGGCAAAAAACAAA